>JAIXTU010000410.1 GCA_027483785.1 Flavobacterium sp. | reverse complement strand
GGAAAGCGTTTTTTCGACTTGCATGTGAAGTTTGAGGAATTGTATAACGATGCGCAACTCAAGATTGATTTAATCGCTGAACGAATTTTAACGATCGGCGGACAACCGTTACACACCTTTGAAGACTATGTGAAGCACAATACACTAGCCGTGGGAAAAGCGATTTCAGAAGACGAGAAAGCGATTCAATTAATCGTGCATTCGCTGGCGGGATTGCTGGAGTTAGAGCGTCCGCTGCTGCAACTTTCTGGCGAGATAAACGATGAAGGTACAAACTCCATGATCAGTGATTTTATTTCCGAACAAGAAAAAACGATTTGGATGATGAAAGCGTGGTTGGAAGAATCGCTATAAAATATGGTAAAAGAGCAGCTGAAAACGCATTCTTTCGGACTATTTTCTCACATTAAATCAGACGTTTCCAGCGGACTCGTAGTTTTTTTGGTAGCCTTGCCGTTATGCCTGGGCATTGCTTTGGCGTCGGGAGCATCGCCTTTATCAGGAATCATATCTGGCGTTATCGGTGGTTTGGTTGTTGGTTTTTTATCGAATTCGCATTTGAGTGTTTCTGGACCAGCAGCCGGTTTGACCGCCATAGTTGCCAAGGCGATTATTGATCTGGGGAGTTTTGAAACCTTTTTGTTGGCGGTATTTATTGCCGGGATTTTTCAATTGGCACTCGGATTTATAAAAGCAGGCATCATTTCGAACTATTTTCCAAACAATGTAATCGAAGGTATGCTGGCAGGTATTGGGATTATCATCATTCTCAAACAATTGCCGCATGCTTTTGGATATGATGCCGATTTTGAGGGAGATGAAGCCTTTTTGCAAGCCGACGGTCGGAATTCCTTCACAGAATTTTTTGACGTTTTTCAGCATTTGGAACCGGGAGCTATTTTGATTGCTGCCGTTTCGCTTGTAGTTCTTGTTTCGTGGAATTACATCCCATTTTTGAAGAAAATTAACTTGTTGCCAGCCGCTTTGGTCGTTGTACTTTTAGGTGTGTTAATCAATAGTTTATTGCTGCTAAACGGGCATTCGTGGGCACTGCAGCAACAACATTTGGTTGCTTTGCCAGTTCCAAAAGACTTGGCCTCACTTGCCGATTTGATTACCACACCGGATTTTTCGGCAATTCAAAACTCAAAAGTTTGGGTGAGTGCACTTTCTATTGCTGTAATTGCCTCGATTGAAACCTTACTCTGCATTGAAGCGGCCGATCGAATGGACGTGCACAAACGCTACACCGATACCAATCGCGAATTGAAAGCACAAGGTATTGGAAATATGTTGAGTAGTTTGTTGGGCGGACTTCCGATGACTTCGGTGGTAGTGCGAACTTCGGCAAATAAAGAAGCAGGAGCACATACCAAACTATCGGCTATTGTGCATGGTTTACTGTTATTGATTGCGGTTGTTTTGATACCCGGCTTATTGAATAAAATTCCGCTTGCAACTTTAGCTGCCATTTTATTGATGGTTGGATATAAGTTAGCGAAACCCTCGGTATTTGTTCATTTTTGGAAACGGGGCAAGTATCAGTTTTTACCTTTTTTACTGACGTTTCTTGCCGTAATCTTAACCGATTTACTGATTGGCGTTGCGTTGGGATTGGTTTTAAGTATCATCTTTGTTTTGTGGGGAAATCTCCAGAAAGCCTTTGATGTTACGCGAGAAATGTACACCGACGGCGAGGTAACCCACATCAGTCTTGCTCAAGAAGTCTCGTTTTTAAATAAAACAGCGATAAAGAACACCTTAGCTGCCATTCCTGAAAATTCGCGAGTGCTGATATCTGCGCATCAAACCGTTTACATTGCACACGATATTTTGGATTTAATTAGGGAGTTTACCGAAGTTCGAGCCAAAGAACGAAACATCAGTGTGAAACTGCGCGGATTTAAAGAAGAATATAAACTCGATAACGCGCCCGAAACGGTACCTCAAGTGCGCATAGAACAATATTACGACGTAGCCAAGCGACAAACGGTCGTAAAAGAAATAACGGATAACAATTTTTAAAACGAGCCGATGGATGCTTTTTACAAGAAAATACTAGATAATAATCGCGAATGGGTAGTGAAATCTCTAGAGAAAGATCCCCATTTTTTTGAAGATTTAGCGAAAGGACAGCAACCGCCTTTGCTGTGGATTGGTTGCTCGGATTCGCGCGTGCCTGCCAACGAAATTATCGGTGCAAAACCCGGAGAAGTTTTTGTGCACAGAAACATCGCCAATATGGTTATTCACAGCGATATAAACATGCTCAGCGTTTTAGATTATGCAGTGAATGTACTTAAGGTGAAACACGTAATTGTTTGCGGACATTACGGTTGTGGCGGTGTAAAGGCGGCCATGAGTAACAGCAGCATCGGAATAATCGATAACTGGATACGCCATATAAAAGACGTTTATCGTTTGCATCACACGTACTTAGATAGTATCGTTCACGAAGAAGATCGTTTTAATAAGTTCGTGGAAATCAACGTTAAAGAGCAGGTGTACGATTTGGCAAAGACTTCGATCGTACAAACGGCTTGGCGAAACGGACAGGAAGTAGCATTACACGGTTGGGTTTATGGGCTCAATTCAGGATTTGTTACTGATTTACAGGTAAATATAAGTTCTGAAAAAGAGTTGGATTTGGTGTATCAGTTGCGATTTTAGAAACAACTACTCCAAGTTTTCGTTAAACGTACTAGGTAGCAATTGCGGAATGAATTTCACCAACAAAGGCAATAGTAAACTGCCGCCAGGAAGTAAAAAAATGGTTAGGGAAGGAATGGTTTTACAAATCTCCAACAGCTGTTTTTTTACTTTCTTTTTTTCTTTTTCATCCAAACTTCTAACGGTCGAATCAGTAAGTAATTTCAGCAAATCTTTGTTGTTGGAAAGCTCCTTTTGGAGTCGGCTTTTATTGCGAACAATGAGTTGCGATACGTTTGTTGCGGCGTGGTCGTAGAAATGTTTGACTGGATTTTTGTAATTCAGGTATGGAATGGAAGCTCGGTGTGTATTCAGAAAAGCGTGTGCCGATTGCAGGAAATGAACGCCAAACGATTTTTCAAATCCCAAATCAACGGCTAAGTCTTCCATAAACTTAATTTCAATCGGTTGCGCTTCGTCTTCATGAAATAGCGCTAACGCAGCTAAATCGAGCAGATAGTACTTTTCGAGCGGCGCATCGAAGTACGAAAGCGGTAACGATTCGAGTAATTCGCGACTGTCGGTTTTGATTTTGGCGTAGCGAACTGAACTTTCAAAAACTTTGATGATCAGTTCGTCGTACGGTGTTGGAATAGAGCGCGTTTGTAAAGCACGAACTACTATTTGAACCGCTACTTCTTCGACTTTTCGCAAGTAATTTTCTGGAATTTCGTTTCGGCGAATAAATTGTCCGAATGCCAAAACGTCTTGAAAAAGCAGTGCATTTGTGATTACGTGCGAGAAGTTCCGCGAAAAAATGTTCTCATTGGTTTGGATGCGTTCTTCCAAAATTTCTTCTAATTCTTCGAAGACATCCGAGTCGGGCAGTACTTTTTTGAGGATTGTAGAGCGATTTCCGTATAACTGATTGTAGAAAGCAATGAGTTGCGTTCCGAAATCGGTAGCATCGTCGGATAGCTTCAACAATCGATACACTTGAAAATGCGAGTAGAGAAGGCAGATTTTCGAAAGTTCGTCGTGCGAGATTTTAGCAACGAGTTGAATTTCTTCTGCGGGAAGCGAAATGGCATGACCGTAAACAATGCCCATTTTACGCAAGCTGTCGTAAAACAACTCGCGATCTTGCGCTGGTTTCACGCTCAGATTGAGTTCGGTGAAAAATCGTTTAATCCAACCGTTTGCCGAAGGATTGATCATATTGGCACTCGCATTTTAGATGTCAAAGCTATGAAAACGAGCGCCTATTTTAACCAATCAG
>JAIXTU010000184.1 GCA_027483785.1 Flavobacterium sp. | reverse complement strand
TTTACACTTAGCAAAGGGCAATATCGATTTCCGGGCAGTTAAACTAGCGGAATTCAGTAGTAATGGTCAAAGGAAAGAAAAAGTACAAAGAATATTTTTACCTATTGTTCGTGAAGGACTTATCAATATTTATGGATATCGCGTAGATGAAAGATCAATGAGTTTTGGATTTGTGCAAAATTTAGAAATGACATTTGGTTACTATTATCAAAATAGCAATTCAGAATACGTAGTTTCTTTGATAAGCGCAGAACCATCACTTTCCGATATGATTGGCTTCAAAACAAAATTTTTATCAAAATTGAGATTCTTATTTGGCGATTGTAAAGAAATAGACCAAAAAATAGATCAATACTTTTCAAAAGGATATGGATTATCCAAGGAAGAAAAAAAAGCAATGATCAAAAAACAGCAGGAACTACAGGACGAATATGATAATCTGCCCAGAGAAAAGAAAAAAGACATAATGGTCGCGCACGCCTATCAAATGAGCTTTTTGGTTGAATTAATCGATACGTACGAATATTGTAACTAGTTTCATTTTGCATTCACGGCTCGTGCACATTTTTCCCCATCGATAGCTGCAGAAATAATTCCTCCTGCAAAGCCCGCTCCTTCTCCGCAAGGATACAAGCCTGCAATTTCGGGATGCTGCAGCGTTTCGGCGTTTCTTGGAATACGAACCGGACTTGAGGTTCGCGATTCTGGGGCATGTAAAATAGCTTCATTGGTCAGATAACCGCGCATACTTTTTCCGAATTCAATAAATCCGGCACGCAAGGTTTCCGTTATAAATTTTGGAAATACTTCACCTAATTCGACTGAAGTTGTTCCGGGAACGTAGGAGGTTTTTGGAATGTCGGCAGATACTTTACGCTGGGTAAAATCGGCCATACGCTGTGCCGGTACGCGTTGCGATTCGCCCGCCAATTTCCATGCTTGTTGTTCAATTTGTTTTTGAAACTCCAATCCCGCTAAAGCACCAAATTTGGCGAAAGGTTTGAAATCTTCTAATCCCAACTCTACAACAATACCGCTATTCGACGTTGCTTGATCGCGTTTCGAAGGCGACCAACCGTTGGTAACGACTTCGCCAGGAGCAGTTGCACAAGGCGCAATAACGCCGCCCGGACACATACAAAACGAATACATACCGCGGCCGTTTACCTGTTTTACGATGCTGTAGGGAGCAGGTGGTAACAGTGATCCACGATCGTCGCAGGAATACTGAATCTGATCGATTAAACGTTGCTGATGCTCGATTCGTACGCCTAATGCAAATGGTTTCGCCTCAATCAAAATCTTCTTTCGATGAAGAAGCTCAAAGATATCTCGCGCTGAATGCCCAGTTGCTAAAATAACAGCGTTGGTTTCAATACGCTGATTTTCGTTTACTTCCACTCCCCTAACCCGCTTATTTTCTACAATCAAATCGGTTAGTTTCGTTTCAAAAAGCACTGCTCCGCCGTGAGCGATAATACATTCTCGAATGTCCTTAATAATTTGTGGAAGCTTGTTGGTTCCGATGTGCGGATGCGCTTCAACCAATATTTCAGGCGTTGCACCAAATGCAACAAGGAGGTTGAGAATACGGTCGATGTCGCCACGTTTCTTGGAACGGGTGTACAATTTCCCGTCTGAATACGTTCCTGCTCCACCTTCGCCAAAACAGTAATTCGACTCTGTGTTTACCAGATGATCGCGATTTATAGCTTTTAGATCCCGACGACGCGCCTGCACATCTTTACCTCTTTCAATAACTATAGGCTTTAAACCCAATTCTATTAATTGTAAAGCGGCGAACAATCCGGCTGGACCCGCACCCACAACTACAACTGGTTTCGAATTAGCTACATTTTTATAATCGGGTAATGTAATTAGGCGCTCGAAAGGTGCCTCTCCAACGAATCGGATATCGAGTTTTAAATTAATTTTTATCTGCTTCTGTCGCGCATCAATAGAGCGTTTTAAAACAGCGCACGACTGTATTTGGTTTGCTGGTAGTTGCAACATTCGAGCAGCATGACTTTTAATCAGTTCTGGATTTGCGGCAATTTCTGGTATTACTTGTACGAGCAGTTCTTTCGGCATGGCGCAAAGGTAAAAAGATGTACAGAATTGCGCACTAGATTTTAAATACGGCGCTTTGTTTAAAAATCAAATGATCAGTGGGAGTTTTAATCCTTTACGACTTTGGAAATTTTGCGCTAATTTAGGATAGAATCCCTAAAAGCGAATCGTTTATCGGTTTCAAAAGGTACTTTACGATTTCGTTTTCAAACTTACCCGCTTTTTCTAGATCGCTGTGATCGTTAGATGAAGTCACTACATACACATCAATTGCGAAATCATGTTGGCTTTTTAAATTTCGAAACTCTTCTAAAAATTGCCAACCATCCATAATGGGCATATTCAAATCTAAGAGTATTGTCTTTGGTATTTCACTTCCTACTTTTAATTGTGATTTAAGATATTGTATTGCTTCTAAGCCGTTCTCGAAGAACTCGGGTTCTACATTTAAGTTGTTTTTCTTAAAAAACGTTTTTAGTATAAAGTGATAAATCTTGTCGTCGTCGACGACGTAGATTTTTTTCGCATTACTCATTGAAATAAATTTTAAACTCCGTCCCTACATTAACTTCGCTGTTCACTTTAACCGTTCCTCCCATGGCTTCAATCTGATTTTTAGACATAAACAGTCCCAAACCACGCGAATTTGGGTGCTTATGGAAGGTTTTATACATTCCAAAGATACTGTTCTCATGCAATTTTAAATCGATTCCTAAGCCATTATCTTTAATCGAAAGAATGCTTTTTCCGTCTTCATAACTTAGTTCGTATCTAATCAAAGGCTTTCGATTTGGGTGTGAATATTTGACTGCATTAGTGGAAAAATTCAGCAAAATACTCTCTAAATAAGCCGGATTATAAAGTACAGTGAAGTCGCATGGAATATCTACAACATATTCAACTTCATGTTTAGAAAACTCTTCGCTTAGTAAGGCAATCATTTTATGGACATACTCTACGAGATTTAGATGACGTCTTATCGGCTTTAAGTCGGAATGTATATCGACCAAAGCTTTCAGATTATCGATTGTTTGGGAAAGCTCGCGGGAATTTGATCGCAAAAACATCAAGCTTTGATTGCGAATTTCTTCATCGGTTTCTTCGTCATACAAATCGAGTAGCATTTCAAAATTACCGGCGTAACTGCGCAAATTGTGAGAAACGAT
>JAIXTU010000232.1 GCA_027483785.1 Flavobacterium sp. | reverse complement strand
ATATCCTTTTTGGCGATTTTAATTTCCATCGAACGTTTGCCAAAAAGATAAAGCGGAACACGTGACGGCGTGAACCTTTTTTGCGCAGCGACGACTCGTTTGCCGGCGCGCCCAAATAAAAAAACAGATTTTCTTACAGTTGAATAACCGTTTTCGACGTGTCGTACGAACCTTCGACAAAAGTGTAGTCGAGGCGACCCAGTTGCAAACCGTAACAACCAACCTGATTTACAAGTATTTTCTTGCCGATTTTATTGTCGATTACTGTAGGTTTTTCCAAAAAAGTGTGCGTATGACCGCCGAGAATTAAATCGATATTTTCCGATTGTGCAGCGAGTTTTACATCGGAAATTTTGTTGTCGCGGTACGAGTAGCCGAGGTGCGATAAGCAAATCACTAAATCGCAGTGCTTTTGCTTGAGTTCGGCGGCAATTTCGTTGGCAATACCAACCGGATCGCGGTACACAACGCCTTCGCAATTTCGAGCTTCGACCAAGCCGTTTAAATCGATTCCTAGCCCGAAGATTCCAATTTTTAATCCGCCTTTATTCAAGATTTTATAAGGTTTCAGAACTTCTTTCAAGCCATCAGATTTGAGGTCGTAATTCGCATTTACAAATGCAAACTTTACGTGTTCTTGATGTTTTAAGAATCCAGATACACCGTTGTCAAAGTCGTGATTTCCAACCGTTGCCACGTCGTAGCCAAGCATCGACATTAGTTTAAATTCGAGTTCGCCGCCAAAGAAATTAAAGTACGGTGTGCCTTGAAAAATATCGCCGCTATCCAGTAACAATACCTGCTCGTTTTCGCGACGTACTTGCTCGATAACCGCTGCTCGACGTGCTATTCCGCCTTGTCCGGAGTATTTTGCGTCTTCTTTTGGAAACGGATCAATATGACTGTGAACGTCGTTTGTATGTAAAATGACCAGCTTTTTTGCTTTACTAGTAGCCGAGAAAGCAAAGGTGGGCTGTAAAAGCAGTAACGACGACGCCGAAATCGATTGTGCGATAAAGTGTCTTCTATTCATGATTACGATCTTTTATCAGTTATCAAAACCTCATTAGAAAATTGCACCGTTTTATTCTTTTTAAACGACTGAATTATGGCATCGCGAAGTTTGAGTTGTAAATCGAGCCTTTTTTTTGATTTCTGGAAAAAGGTCATTTTATCACCGCCGTTTGCTAAATAATCGGAAGTTAAAACGAAATATGTTTTGGAATTGTCTAGCGGTTTCCCTTGAATTTTAATGTCGGTTGCCTGACCTTTTTCATCGATCGTAAAGCTCAAACCGTAGAGCGGGTGCGGTTTTTCTTCGGCAATCATGTACTGGCAAATTTCGAGTATTTGTGCAGCATCGAGCGTTTCGACCACTGCGGTATTTTCGAACGGCATAATTTTAAAGGCGTTTCGCAGTGTCACATCGCCTTTTGGTAAATTAGACCGAATACCGCCGTGATTGAAAAGTACGAGGTCGATTTTTGTATTGAAGTTTCGTTCACAAATCGGATTGCAAATTTCGTAGCAGCTTTGTGCTAACCAATTTCCAATATTTGTTTGCCACTTTCCACTAGATTTATCCAATGCTATTGGGTTGTAACACAAGAGCGTGTCTAATTTTTGATCGAGATTTTTTTTGTAGGGAAGAATGAAGTCGGTTACTTGTTGCGCGTTTGGAAGCGAATCTACTAGCTTTATTTCCTTGCCTGATATTGTTGTTACGCTGTGATTTGATTTGCAGCCTACAACGATTAGCAACGTTAAGATTGTGATAAGGCCGTACCGCAAAAACGGATACTTTCCTAGATTTACCATCGTTTTCGTAAGTTTTTTAACTTTGTTGCAAAGTAAGATGCTTTTCGTTTAAGAACGTACATTTACGTCGGATTCAATATCAACTAATTGTTAACTTTATTTTCATGACAAATCAATTTATCGGAACAGGCGTTGCCTTGGTTACACCATTTAAAAGCAATTTAGAAGTCGATTTTGAAGCTTTAACCCGTATTGTCAAGTACGTTTCCGATAATGGAGTTAACTATTTGGTGGTTTTAGGAACAACAGGCGAGCCAGCAACACTTAGCTCGACGGAGAAAAAGCAGGTCATTGATTGCATAAAATCAGCGAATACTAAGAATTTACCGTTGGTTTTGGGAGTAGGAGGGAACAATACTACTGCTCTGATTGAAGAGCTTCAAACGGCCGATTTCACTGGATTTTCAGCTATATTATCTGTGAGTCCGTACTACAACAAACCTTCGCAAGAAGGAATTTACCAGCATTTTGCAGCTTTAGCTAAAGTTAGTCCGCTTCCGATAATTTTGTATAATGTGCCGGGTCGAACAGCTAGTAATATGTTGCCTAAAACGGTTGCGCGTTTGGCAAACGATTTTTCAAACATTATTGGAATAAAAGAAGCAGCAGGTGATGTGGTTCAGGCGATGGAGTTAATTCGACTTGTTCCCAAAGATTTTCTGGTTATTTCAGGTGATGACATGGTTACATTACCTATTATTTTAGCAGGTGGAGCTGGAGTTATTTCGGTAATTGGCGAAGGAATTCCGGCAGCATTCTCTAAAATGGTGCAGCTTGGCTTGGAACGAAAAGTAGACGAAGCATTTGCCTTGCATTACCAAATTGCACCTGCCATTGATTTGATTTTTGAAGAAGGAAACCCGGCGGGCATTAAAGAAATGCAGGCACAGCTTGGCTTGTGTGAAAATGCGGTACGTTTGCCTTTAGTTGCCGCAACCGACTCGTTGAAAGCTAAAATTGCAGCCTATTTAAAATCCGCACACTAATTTACTGGATGTGCCGTTTTTCTGACGGTTCTGAGTTGCATGTGCATACTTAAAATCGATTCGTTTACTATCAATATAAATCACTATTTTTGCACACTTAAATTTTGCGTGTTTATAGTTAGCTTTTAGCCTTATGATGAAAAGATTTTTTGCGTTGTTTTTAGTTTTGCTGGTTCTTGCTTCGTGTAGTGAGTATCAGAAAGCGCTAAAGAACGAGGATGTAGCTCAAAAGTACAAGATTGGAGAGAAAATGTACGAGGCTAAAAAGTACCAAAAAGCACTTCGTTTGTTTGAACAAATTGCGCCAACATATCGCGGAAAGCCGCAAGCTGAAAAGCTTTTTTATATGTACGGAAAATCCTTCTACGCAGAAAAGGAGTTTTACAGTGCTGGTTACCAGTTTGATAACTTTGTGTCGAGCTATCCTCGCTCAGAAAAAGTAGAAGAGGTAGCTTATTTAGGCGCTATTTCTTATTCGAAATTATCACCGCGCTACAGTTTAGATCAAGTGGATACCTACAAGGCTATTGATAAATTACAGAGTT
>JAIXTU010000236.1 GCA_027483785.1 Flavobacterium sp. | reverse complement strand
GGTATGTAAATCTAGCGATTGCGCATTCGAAGCTATTCCCGCTTTCCGCTGTAGTCCTCAAAAAACACGCTGTTTTCACACGTGCTTCATCCGGCTCCTCGCGTCGCCGTTTGCAGCACGGTTCAAACAAGCGTTTTTTTCTCCGGTCTGCCGCTGCAATCGGGGCTAGGGCATCCGTTACTAACGTTTGGTGGAAAAATGTATATTCGTAAGAGATAAAAGATGAAGGGAGAGTGCGACTTAAAACCGCCAAAATACGCGTAAAGATATCGCTGCGAAGCGATGAGACTGGGTACTTTGTGACTGATTCTGGGGAATTGAGGAAGGTGCGGGGACACCGGGAATTGTGGAGTTAGCAGCAAGCATAAAAAAACCCCACTAAAAGTAGTGAGGTTTATATGGAGGGACTTCCCAGATTTATATCCTGCCTTTAAAAGCTTCCCAGACTCAATCCTGTCCCTTCTATCGTTAAGTATTTATACTTCTTATTTGTAATACAAAATTATATACTAAAAAGTATATTTTAAACTTTAGTTAATTATATTAATCTATCGTTGTCTAAATCTTCATAAGAATTATCTATTAACAAGTGTAATTATCTACAACTTTATTTTTACCTCCTTGTTTAAAAATAAGAGTTGAATAATTACCTTCAAATTCTATACAATAATCACCTTCGCCAAAGTAAAACTCTTCTTTCCTCATAGCAGTAATTACAGTTACTTCATACGTATTAATATCTCTATATTGATATTCAACAATAATATTTAATACTTCTTCACCAGCAACAATATCTTTTAATACAATTCTAATTGCTCTATGTTTTGGAGGAGGATGATTAATAAAAATAAACCCTTTATGTTTTAAAGAATAATATAATAAATGCCTAAATGATTTTAAAACTAATGGCTCAACAAATTCAATTCCAATTCCTTCTCTTGGACCATTTTCATCACCAAAATAATCACGTCTCGTGTAATGCAAATCAATATAAAAGTGTGTATCAAATGCATCGGTAAAACTTTTTATCAACTTAGCTCTATTACTTGAACAATTTTGAACATACGCCTCAGGATCATGAACATGAGAATCACTAACCTCCTTTTTTTTAATTCTTGGTCTTGGGTTATCTCCCATAAATAAATTTTTATTGCAAATTAAAAGTATATTATTAAAATATATAAATTTTAAGACAAAATACAAGCTGCTAACAGTGATAACCCTTGCACAACCTCTTTTTCAAACAATTTCCCCAAAAACCACTACTTCAACTTCAAATAAGGCCGTCGAAGCCAAAATTGTTTTTCGATTTAAAACCGAAACCTTCTGCACCCGAACCCCCAGCCGAAATATCCAAACGAAACCACGGCATGAAAATACCTCATTGATAAAACGATTGTTACAAAATAGTTTCACTGCCTCTTCGCTTGTCTTTTACAAACGAACCGATTGACCCAAGTACTAGATCTACTTATTTTTTTATAATTCTGTAGGCATGGGCGGTTGCCAAAAAACGCTGTCGAAATCTTGCACTTGATTATCTAATACGCGAATTCCTTCGTTTTCAAGTAATTGCTGCATGAGATTACTTCCCGGAAAATGATGTTTCCCAGTAAGCAAACCCACTCGATTTACCACGCGATGTGCGGGAACATCGGGTAAACCATGTGCAGCGTTCATGGCATAACCAACTACTCGAGCCGACTTTGTCGAGCCCAAGCACTTGGCTATAGCGCCGTATGTACTAACACGACCTTCAGGAATTTGTCGGACTATAGCATACACACGTTCGAAAAATGGATCGTCTTGATTCATCCGAAATAGTATTCGAGAATATTGATGATGGTGAAAATCGACACCAAGCCCGTTACCGAACCAATGATGTAATTCATGTTTTTTAGAATTACTGCCGTTTTACTTTCCAACTTCGAAAACAAACTAATGTAGCAGTAAAAAGCAAGGAAAGAACCTAGGGCGGCTCCGGTAACAAAATTTCCGATTTCAGCATTTTCAAAGTCAAAATACCCAAAAGACGACAAGCTAACGCTAACAATTACGTAGAACGGTATGGGGAAAAAATTAATCGCCGAAAGCAGCATCCCAAAAAAGAAGCGGCCTTTTTTTGAACGCACTTTCACTTCTTTAGCCGATTTAGGTTTGTGCGCACCGCGACTAAAAAAGTAAATGGTTAGTAAAATAAAGATCGCCAATCCAATTTCACGTAAGAGAATAACTACTTCGGGGTGTGCATCGATAAAGCGCGCAAAAATTAAGGCAATGACCGTTTGAAAAATTACAGTTAGCGTGGCGCCAAGTGCAAACATAACGGCGCGAACTTTCCCTTCATCGAGTGCAATTCGGGCTGCGGTCATGTTAATAAGCCCAGGCGGTACAATACCAATAACTGCCGCTGCAAAACCGAAAGTAATGGATAAGACTATTTGTTGTGCTACAAATGCCAGCAATAAGAGAGGGAGTGCGGCGTACAAAATTATTGGCTATTAATGAATTACAAGCTAAATCGAAGATACGTAATTGCTTTGTTAATTTCCAAATATTGTTTTTCGTAAAACGTCTGAATTTCAGTAACCTCAGCCGGAGCGCCTTCGTTTTTATAAATATTATGGTTGGCGTAGTGTACCGGTAATCCGAGTCCGTGAAGCAATCCGAGTGTATAACCGTGCATAAATTCCGAATCGGTTTTTAGGTTAACAAAACCGTCTTTTACCAGTATTTTCCGGTATTTATCCAGGAATTCGCTGTTGGTCATTCGATGTTTGGTTCGTTTGTACTTGATTTGCGGATCTGGAAAAGTGATCCAAATTTCGGCGATTTCGGCTTCAGCAAATATCTGATCAATGAGTTCAATGTGTGTTCGCACAAAGGCTACATTCGGAAGGTTGTTGTCGATTGCCGTTTTTGCTCCACGCCAAAAGCGCGCTCCTTTGACATCAATGCCAATGTAGTTTACGGCGGCATTTCGCTCGGCTAAACCAATCGTGTATTCGCCTTTTCCACAACCTAATTCTACTACAATCGGATTGTCGTTTCCGAAGAAGTCTTTACTCCATTTTCCTTTCAACGGAAAATTTCCTGCAACTACTTCTTCTCGTTTTGGCTGCAACACATTTTTAAATGTTTCGTTTTCTTGAAATCGCTTCTGTTTATTTTTGCTTCCCACGCTTTTGCTTAAAGTTTTGATAAGATTAAAGAAATGCAAAGTTATCAAAGCAAACCTACCTTTGCACAAAAATAAAGATGCCAAATACCGTAATTGTTGCACCGTTAAACTGGGGATTGGGACATGCCACGCGCTGCATCCCAATAATTAAAGCTTTGCAAGCTCTCGATTACGAACCCATCATTGCCTCCGACGGCATGGCTTTGGAACTGCTTACCAAAGAATTTCCCGACTTGCAAAAGCTGGAACTCCCTTCCTATAATATTGAATACGCAAAAGAAGGAAGAAATTTTAAATGGAAGATGCTAGCGAATTTACCGGCGATGATCGACGCTATTTTAACGGAGAAGAAAATCGTTAAAGCATTTCTGAAAGAAAATGAGGTTTCCGGGATTATTTCCGACAATCGATTGGGTGTGTACAGTAAAAAAGTTCCGTCGGTTTTTATCACGCATCAACTCAATGTTTTGAGTGGAAATACGTCGTGGTTAAGTACGGCTTTGCATAAAAATGCGATTAGAAAATTTACGGAATGCTGGGTTCCCGATTTTCAACACGGGCAGAACCTTTCGGGGAAACTCGGCAAAAGTAACGACCGTTCGCTGCGCGTAAAACATATTGGCGTTTTAAGTCGATTTGAAAAAGTGCAAACCGAAAAAATCTACGATTTAGGAATCGTGCTTTCGGGTCCGGAGCCGCAGCGCAGCTTACTTCAAGAACATTTGGAAAAGCAGATTCCGGATTTCAACGGCTCGGTTTTACTCGTTCGCGGCATTATTGAAGCCGAACAAAAAACGCAGATTGGCGGAAATGTTACCACCTACAATTTTATGACTTCGGAACAACTTGAATTGGCGTATCAGCAATGTAAATTATTGATTTGCCGTTCGGGTTATACTTCGCTGATGGATTTGGCAAAACTCGAACTTTCGGCATTTTTAATTCCAACGCCTGGGCAATTTGAACAGGAATATTTGGCTAAGAGATGTAAACGTTTGGGAATGGCGCCTATGGAAAAACAGGAACGCTTCGAGCTTAAACAACTCAACGAAATAAAGTTATACAACGGGTTTCCGAAGTTTGATGCCGACGTAAATTGGAAAAAATTATTCCGCCTTTTCGATAGTAAATGAGAATTCGGAACCTTTACCGAATTCGCTTTCTATGTAAATTTTCTCGTCGTGTGCTTCGATGATGTGTTTTACAATCGATAATCCTAAACCTGAACCGCCTTCGGCACGTGCTCCGCTTTTATCTACACGGAAAAATCGTTCGAATAAACGCGGAATGTACTGCGGTTCGATACCTTCGCCGTCATCTTTAATTCTAACAATAATTTTATTGTCGGTTAGGCTTTCAATGCCCACTTCCGTGGAACCATTAACTTTTCCGTATTTTATGGAATTCACGATAAGATTAACTAGCACTTGCTGAATTTTCTCTTGATCGCCAAAAACACGAATCGGACGCGGATATTTTCTGTCGAAAGACAAAAGAATGTTCTTCTCCTCGGCTTTCATTTCCAACAAATCAAAAACGTTTTGCACTAATTCGACGATATTAAACTTACTGAGATTGAGGTTTAAATCGCCCGACTCCAACTTCGAAATCATGTCTAAATCCTGCACGATGAAAATGAGTCGTTCGACACCTTTTTCGGCACGTTCAAGATATTTCTTGCGGATGTTTTTATCGTTCATGGCACCGTCGAGTAGCGTGAGTAAATATCCTTGAACGGTAAAGAGCGGTGTTTTTAACTCGTGGGAAACGTTGCCAAGAAATTCGCGCCGGTATTCTTCGCGGACTTTCAAGGTTTCGATTTCCATTTTTTTATCCATGGCAAATTTCTTCACTTCGCGCGTAAGCGTAGCCATATCGGTAGTGATGGGTTGGTTTCGAAAAGAACTCGACTCGAGGAACGACACGTCGTCGTAGATTTTTTTTACTCTTCTATAGATAAAGACTTCGACGCGGTATTGAATAACAAAAAACGAGAACGTATAAACGGCTAGTGCAAACAATAGCAAAAACCACAGGAACGGCAGCGGTTTTGGGAGGAAAAAAAACCAACTGAGAAAACCTACAAAACCAGCAGCAAATAAGGTGATGTACAAGGACGACTTACCTGCAAAGCGATACGTTTTCTTGAAAGTAAGATTCATGCTGTATTAAAAAAGTTGGTGCAAAGGTGCGAAGTTTTATTATACCTCGAACTTGTACCCTACTCCTTTTATGGTTTTAAAGAAATCTTCACCAATTTTCTCGCGCAATTTTCGGATGTGCACATCGATGGTTCGTCCACCAACAATCACTTCGTTGCCCCAAACTTTATCGAGAATTTCTTCTCTTTTAAAAACTTTGCCTGGCCTGGATGCTAGAAGGTAGAACAGTTCAAACTCTTTTCGCGGAAGTACAATTTCTTCGCCGTCTTTGACAATTTTGTATTCCTCGCGGTTAATTTCGATTCCGCCTACGTTGAGTTTTTCCGAATTGGTATCGTTTTGCTTCAATCGGCGTAACAACGCCTTTACTTTCGAAACGAGCAATTTAGGTTTTATGGGTTTGGTGATGTAATCGTCGGCACCGGCATCGAAACCTGCCACTTGCGAGTAATCTTCGGAGCGTGCCGTTAGAAATGTGATGATTACATTGGAGAGTTCGGGTGTTTTGCGGATGATTTCGGTAGCTTCCATGCCGTCCATTTCGGGCATCATCACATCCATAATAATTAAATGGGGCAACTCTTTCTTGGCTTTTGCCACGGCTTCTTTTCCGTTGGCAGCCGTACTAATTTGATATCCTTCTTGCGATAAATTGTAACCTACAATTTCAAGTATATCTGCCTCATCATCAACGAGTAAGATTCGAATATCTTTCTTTTTCATACGTGAACTTTGGTTTTAGCGATTGTAAATGTAAAGATAAAAAAGAGCCCAGCAGAAGGCTTTACTGTAATTTAAAGACTTAACATTCTGTTAATATTTAACAAATATATTAGTAACGCTTTCTTAACATGGAGCTAAAACGATAAGCGTTCCTTTGCACCAATTTTAAACAACACTTCCATGAGGAATTTTTTACGCGTTTTTTTTCTGTTAGTTGGAACTGTGGCCTTTGCGCAGAAAGGAACTATTGCAGGAAAAATAACCGACAAAGATGTTAACAACGAACCGATGTCATTTGCAAATGTTGTGCTTAAAGGTACAACAATTGGAACGGCAACGGATATCGACGGAAATTTTGAGTTAGTTGTTGAGCCAGGGAATTATAATGTAGAGATTAGTTTTGTGGGATACGAAACGATTTTGGTTCCGGTAACAGTAGTAGCGAACCAAACGGTAACGATAAACCGCGCGATGAGTACGGGCAGCGTTAAGTTAGAGGATGTGGTGCTTGTTCAGCAGGTGAATAAACAAAAAGAAAATGCTTTATTGCTAGATCAAAAAAATGCAGTTGAAATAAAACAAAGTATTGGAGCGCAGGAATTAGCTCGAAAGGGAGTTAGCGATGTAGCTACTGCGGTAACTAAAACAACAGGAATCACTAAACAGGAAGGAAGCGGAACTATTTTTGTTCGCGGTTTGGGAGATCGTTATAACTCGACAACCCTGAACGGATTGCCGCTACCATCAACAGATCCAGAAAAGAAAAATATAGGTTTGGATATTTTTGGAACCGACATTGTCGAATTTATTGCTATTGATAAAGTATACAATGCACGCATGTACGGCGACTTTGCAGGAGGTAATGTAGACATTGTTTCTAAAGAACACAAAGGGAAACCATTCCTTAAAGTGGAAATTGGCGGGGATATTAATTCAAATGCTATCAGCGACGATAATTTTAAATTACACAGTGGATACAGCGGAACTGGATTTAACAATGTAAATCGACCTACCAACATCGCTACACAGTACAATTTCAACACTTTAGGCAGTGAGAAACCTACCACTGTAGCACAATCAATTGCTATTTCTGGTGGAAAAAATTGGAATATTGGTAGCGAAGGACGCTTAAGTCTATTTGCAACTGCTGCGTACGACAACGATTTTGCATCAAAAGCCGATGGATTTATCCGTGGAGGTGTAAACGACTTAGGGGTTGCAAACCGCGATTTTCCTGAGTTTTCGGAGGTGCGATTTAGCACAAACACTACAGCGATGGCTAACTTGGGCTATAAAGTTAACACCAAGAATAAATTGTCATTTAATTCCCTATTTATCAATTCTTCTACACAATCTACTGAAGAATACCGCGGATTGATAATTGATATCGCGGACAACAACAACGGTTTCGTTAGACGTTATAAATACGACCAAAACCAACTTTTTGTGAACCAATTGCTTGGAGAACATAGTTTTGGAGAGCGTTCAAAGCTCAGCTGGGGAACATCTTACAACATGGTTGTAGGCAATCAACCCGACCGTGCTCAGAATACCTTCCGTCAAGAACCTGCAGGTTTTTTCTTGTCGACGATTTCCGCAGCCGACAACCACAGGTATTT
>JAIXTU010000357.1 GCA_027483785.1 Flavobacterium sp. | reverse complement strand
GTGCGTGAGTAGCTCGGCAGCTGGATTTCGTTTTAGTAAATTCCCGTTAAAATCGATTCGAATTAGCGGGTCTGGATTTTGAGTAGGGAATAAAGCAATGTCGTGTATTTCTTTGTACGCTTTTTTTAACTCATTTCTTTGTTTGTTAATTGTTTCGAGTGTTTCTTTTAATTCTTTAGCTGAAATCTCTTGATTTTTTAAAACATGTAACAAATCTAATAGCGGATCGTGGATGGCAAAATCGTTTATAGTTAAGTTTTTTTCTACAACGTCATTCATAGAATTAAACCAAGGCGAACCTACAAATAACAGTTGATCGTTTAAAAATTCAAACTGTCCACGAAGTGAAATACCATCGTGATTACTTTGTATTACAACTAATTGACTGCTGTAGCTATTTAGAACTTGCAGACTAAGTTCTTCAACATACGGTCTTTTTAATGCAAAGAAATCAGCAAAACGAACGTCTTTTTCTAAGCTAGGACAAATTTTAGCGATACTTTTTCCATATCCAAGAATTTTGAAAGATGAATCGATTAGAATAAAATAAGGGAATAACTTATTAAAAGATTCTTCTTGAAATTTAAATTCTAATCCGTTCATTTTTACCAGCTTACCTTAAATATTTCATGATTACTGCCGTCGTTTCTACTTTGTATTAAATCAATAGTTGTTGGAGTTTCGTACATTTTTCCAAGTCCTTGAATCAAACCTCTAACAAATTCTTGTAAACCTTCGCGCTTGGAAAAATAATGCAGATGAATACTGTTTTCTGTTATGTCGCTAATTTTGAATTCTGGAGGCGTAAGTTTCGGATAAATTAACATCACTCGGTTATGGAAATTGGGTAGATTGAGTAAAAACTCTTTTAAATTATTTCCTCCCGATTGCATCAAACCTGCGTATTTTTCCGAAGTTGTTTTTATTACCCACCATTCGCCAAAGGCAACAAGTACGTCGCCAACGCTCATGTTCATTTCCTCAGATACGGCAACCGCTAATTTAAACGTAACATCGTCGTCGTATGGTTCGCTACTGATAAAAAAATCGATATCGATATTACTTCGTTCCTTAATGGCCTCCCATTTTTGTTCGCCAAAGTTGGCAATCACTAAATCTTCTATGGCTTTATTTACAATTCCGTACATGATATTATTGGGAAATTAGTTCATTAATACTCCAATACTCAAGTGTTTTTTTTATTCGATCCAGGTAATCTTCGTATTTCAATGGTTTTAAAACATAGCCTGCAATCCCAATTTTATAGCACTCCAGCACATCTCTGTGGTTGTTCGAAGTAGTTAAAATAATTGCGGGAATGTATTTTAAGTAGCTGTCGGCCTTTAAAATTTTTAAAAATTCAATCCCGTTAATGCGAGGCATATTTAAGTCTAAGATAATAATATCTGGAATGATTTCTTTTTTTTCTAAAATTGCTAAAGCTTCTTCACCATTATTTGCTTCAATAATCTTGTGTTTGAAATTTAATGTACTTAGTACTCTGTTGAATTTCATTACTTCGATTGCATCGTCTTCAATCAGAAGTATGTTTAATGATTGCATCATTTCGTTTATGTATAATTATCCGAAATTAAATGTACGATCATAGTACTTCAAGTACTCATTTTGTTCGCTAGATTTCCAGTTACTGTAGTTCAATGGCAAGAAAGTGTCGACGAGCGGTAAGATTTCGAGATTGCAAGATTACAAGATTGAAAAATTACAAGATTGGAGATAAGCGAAAAAAGCGAAAAAAGCGAAAAAAGTGAAAAAAGTGAAAAAAGTGAAAAAAGTGAAAAAAATGGGAAAGCTAAAAAAGCTAAAAAAGGCAGTAGGGTTAGAAGTTAGATTGGCTTTTAGCTCAATTGACTAGATGCTTTTGTGGTTACTGTGCGATTGAATGTATAAGTTAAAAACAAGCTAACTATCAATAACCAGCAAATCGAATAATCTCCAAAAAAGTCAGAGATAAATACGTCGTTAAAAATAATTGGAAATAAGCAAACTAAAATTGGCACTAATAGGTATGAAAGTGACATAATGTAAAAGCCTTTACGGAGATTTTCGATAAAGTATAATTTCGAAAAAAAGAAGTAGATACTAGTTGACGCAAAAAATCCGGATAAAAACACATCGATGTTTGCGTCTAAAACCTTGAAATTAAGTGTTTCAGCTATTTTGTTAATTAAATACCCTATTCCAAATAGTCCAATAAAACCAATGAAAAAGGAAACGTAGCTGAATAAAATCGAATAAATAAAGCCCGGCATAAATTTGTACTTCAAGAGTTTTCGATTTACGGTGCAGAATGAAACTCCAAATATGAGCGGATTTAAATTGTATTGCAGCAAATCAAATGGGCAAATTGACAATAAAAAAATAGTAACAATGTTGTTAGGATTGCATTTTTCATTAGTCGTTCCGTCTTTTTTGTCTATTCAAAATATTTTAGGCTCGCTGCAGCTTTGTAATTGTTTGCTACACGGTATTGAAAATCATCATTAAAACAGATGTTGATTTGACCTATTAATTCCAATGCTTAGGTTTATCGTTTTTACACAAACACAAACAATTCGGTTTGTTATCGCCACTTCCAATTCAGGTCTTCAATGAAATTTATTTTATGTCGCTCGCAAAGTTGTTTGAGTTCTTCTGCTACTTGTGAAACGTCGTTAACTTTAGATTTTGGGATAATCAGTTCTACTCCCGACTTTAAGCGCGGATAAAAATACGCTGCAGTTTCTGTTACATTTTCAAGTGCTAAAAAATCGAATTTAGCTTCACCAGTACTGTCTTTTATCTCGATCAGATGTTCAGTAAAGTGAATATTTGTTGTTTCTCCAAATCTATTTTTGTAGGTATCCATTATGAACTTAGCGTAGTGCTTTTTGTATTGGAATCGCTGATAAGAAGGATAGAATAGCAATGATATAACTCCAATGAATAAAAAATAATAAAACAGGGGCAAATTGTTGCTATTGTAAAACAGATATGCTAAAAGAAACATAGCTCCTGTAATTATTACATAAGAATTAAGTCGCTTTTTCTTAATTCGTTCGCTTTTGCTAGCGGCAAATAATTGGTGTTCTAAAAAATCGTTGTAGTCTAATTGATAGGTCAATGTCATGAATTGAAATACAAGATGTTACAAGAATTAACGGAATAACTCTAATGAAAAACAAAACGCAAATACCAACAAGAATCTTTTTAGTAATTTGTGAATTCGCACATTTTTAAAAACTTCCAAACCGCCAACTCACCCCGTTTTTCATCTTTCACGAAGATACGTTTTTTTCACTGAACGTTAGTAACGATTTTCGCAGCAGCGGCAGAGCGGATTACCCCGCAGCTTTGTGCCCGGGGTTCGGGCGCAAGGCGAGGAGTATGAGCGACGACGCGGCCCCACGTAACGTTCCTCTTCGTAAGGATGCTCGTTTGTGGGGGCTGCCCAGAAAATAAAAGCTGCTAACTAAACTACTACCTAAAAAAATGATTTTCGATCATTAGTAATTTTTCAAAGCCAGTAGGTTACGTACAGACCTAAAATTTATTCAGTTAAATGTTACTTTATATCACTTAACTATTTTTTCTTTATGCCAATGCGCATCGGTTTTCCAATTAGCTGGAAATCCCATGAAAGACGTATCGATTGCGTACTCGGCTATTAATTTTTCAATTTTTAAAATAAATCGATTATCAGGGTTGAATGAAAGTAGTAATCTGTTCATTATCGAAATTACGCCGTACATGGTAGTGTTGAAGTCGTTTGTCATCGTACCATTGAATTTGTAGTTTTTTCGGTTCGGTATGGATGGTCTATCGGCAGTAATTTTTTTATTCCATAAGCGGGAGTGATGCGCACAGATATTTCTAACATTTGTGAGATAAATTAACCAAGAAGTTAGTGTTGACGATGCTAAACCAAATTCGGTTGCGATTTCTATTTTAATTTCATTGTTATCTAAACCCTTGTATAATCTCGACAAATTGCCTAATGTTAGCGTTTCAAGCGCCATATTTGAAGGAGGCGACGGTTCAGACGGATATTTAAATTTATATGCTTTTAAAAATCCTTCTTGAGGCTGGGCAAATGCTTTAGCTATTTTTTCGTTGACCGTCATATAGATATTTGCATCTGCATATAATTCCTTCTTAGTATACCAAAAGAAGCCATCTCTTGAACTATATTTATTGGTTAGCTTAGCTTTTACAGCTATTTCGATACGTTCCATATATTCAATAACGATGGCTCTTAGTTTTTTATCAAATTGATACAAATTGATGACATCATCAAAACTAGCTTCTGTGAAAAATTTGTGATTTCCATCGGTAGTTTGTAAGTGAAACATATAACCGGTAAGTCGAAAGTAGCCAACATTATCTAAGTATCTTTCAGCTCTTTCTTGACTTGGAATTTTTAAGCCCCGTTCTTCTAACAGCGCTATATGCTCTTGGCTCGAGTATGGCCTTTTAGGGTATTTCATTCTGTATGGCAGGTATAAAAAAAAGCCTCGCAAATTGCGCTTGAATCAGAGGCGTGCGAGGGATTGATATTACGAAGGTACGAAGCTTTTAAAGCAAAAACAACTAATTATGATTTTTTTCGATCCTAAACGGAGCAAAATTCAAAAAAACCAATTTTTGAATTGCGAAGAATTTGACACTCGAAAAATTTTCTGTATTCTGGTTTCAATACAATCAACTACATTAGCATTCCCCTAAATCCCAGCCTTTTCGCCCAATTCAAACCAACGCATTTCCCTTTCTTCCAACTTGTCGATGACGGTTTTAAGTTCCAGTGAGGCTTTCTCTATGTCGTTTATCGTGCCGTCCGAAAACGCCTGTTCTATACGTTGCTTCTCTTCTTCCAACTGCTTAATCTCGCGCTCCAACTTTTGAAACTCCTTCTGCTCCGCAAACGTGAGCGCCGATGCCGGTTGCTGTTTCCAACTGTTCTTTTCGGCTTTAATTTCAGCTTTTTCCGTCGGAACACTGTCTTCATACGCACGAAAATCGGAGTAATTGCCCGGAAAATCTTCAATCTCTCCAGCACCGCGAAACACAAAAAGGTGATCCACAATCTTGTCCATAAAATACCGATCGTGCGAAACTACCAACAAACAACCCGGATAGTCGAGCAAAAAGTTCTCCAAAACGTTCAAGGTAACGATGTCGAGGTCGTTCGTAGGCTCATCCAAAATCAAGAAATTCGGATTCTGAATCAGTACCGTACACAAATACAAGCGTTTTAACTCGCCTCCGCTGAGTTTTTCCACATAATCGTGCTGCTTTTTCCGATCAAACAAAAAGCGTTCGAGCAAATGCCCGGCCGAAATCGTCTTGCCTTTCGTTAGCGGAATAAACTCGCCGTATTCTTTAATCACTTCGATTACTTTTTGCCCCGGCTTCGGATTGATGCCGCTTTGCGTGTAGTAACCCAATTTTATGGTGTCGCCAATAACTACTTTTCCGCCATCGGCAGGCAAATTTCCGGCAACAATGTTCAGAAACGTCGACTTTCCTGTTCCGTTTTTTCCGATAATGCCAATGCGTTCGCCGCGTTGAAAGTTGTAATCAAACTGATTCAAAATGGTTTTTTCGCCAAAGTTTTTACTCACTTTATGAAGCTCAATAACCTTGCTTCCCAAGCGTTCCATGTTAATTTCCAGTTCCACCACATTGTCTTTCCGTCGTTGTTGCGCCTTTTCTTTGATTACGTAAAAGTCGTCCTGACGCGATTTCGATTTCGTCGTACGCGCTTTCGGTTGTCTGCGCATCCATTCCAATTCGCGTACAAAAATGTTTTTAGCCTTGTCGATCGAGGCATTTTCGGCAGCAATTCGCTCTTCTTTTTTCTGCAAATAATAGGCGTAATTGCCTTTATAGTTATAGAGTTTACCGTTTTCCAGTTCCAAAATTTCGTTGCACACGCGTTCCAAGAAATAGCGGTCGTGCGTAACCATAAACAAGGTTATGT
>JAIXTU010000312.1 GCA_027483785.1 Flavobacterium sp. | reverse complement strand
TTTTTTTATTGATGAAAGCACTGTGACGCAAAACAGGTGTTTTCAAAACATTTTTCGTCAGTTGTAAAAAATCGGCTTCGCTCAGTTCGTTTTCTAATTCGCCAATCAATCCCAAACCTGCGTTCGAACTTTCGTTTTCCAATTTGTAAATTTGGTAGGCAACTTCTTCGTACGGATGTGCCTCTTTCAATGCGTTTAAAAGCACGGCTTCCTGTCCGGCTTCAAACAGCAATTCCAATCGAACTTCGCTTACCTCAGAACGAGTGCCAACAGCACCAATTACCGGAGTCGCGGCTTCTTCTGGTTTGAACGTTCCTGTTCCGTTGCTTGAAAAACTACATTCGCTGTAATTACTGATGTGGCCACCACCCGCCATAAAAAGCGCATCTTTTACTTGGTGAACGTTGGCTTCGGGTACGTAAGTAGTTAATTGCCGCAGTTGTTCTTTTTTAGGAACGAGAAACCGACAATTTTGCAAACCTAAGGCCTCAGCCAAAAACGCACTCACGCCCGCCGCATCGTTGTCTAAAGCTGTGTGAATCGCATAAAGTGCGATATCGTTTTTGATCATTTTCAAAACGGCGCGTTCCACGTAATTTTTTCCGGTTATCGATTTTAAACCACCGAAAATAATTGGGTGAAACGCCACAATAAAATTGCAGTTTTTAGCTACAGCTTCATCGACTACCGCTTCTAAAGCATCGTGACAAACCAGAATGCCTTTCACTGTTTGCTGGGTATTTCCCAACAACAAGCCAACGTTGTCGAAATCTTCCGCACGCCGCAAAGGAGCAAGGCTTTCAAGCACTTTTAAAATTTCACCTACTTTCATACACTAAAATTTTCGCTAAAGTATCGATATTTGCGCAGCAACGAAACCATTCGCTGTGGGTTACTGCAAACGCCTATGAAATTTCTTCGGTTTCTTCTCTTTCCTTTTGCTGTTATTTACGGTTGGATTACCGCTGTACGTAATTTGCTGTTCGATTTTGAGCTGCTGCGTGGAAAAACATTTGATGCAGCAGTTATTAGCGTCGGAAATTTGTCGGTCGGCGGAACAGGTAAAACACCACATGTCGAATATTTGATTCGCGTATTGAGTGCATCTCATCGCGTAGCTGTTCTCAGCCGTGGATACAAACGGAAATCGCAAGGTTTTGTGCTCGCTTCGGCAGATTCTACGGTAGCCGACTTAGGTGATGAACCTTTTCAATACCATCGGAAATTCCCGCAAATTCAAGTGGCCGTTGATGCGAATCGGCGTCGAGGAATCGAATTGTTGAGTCGGAGTTCCTTCCAACCCGAGATCATTTTGCTCGACGATGCTTTTCAACACCGTTATGTAAAGCCAGAAATTCAGATTTTACTGAGCACTTTTCAGGATCCTTTTTTTACCGATTTTTTACTACCTACCGGAAACCTGCGCGAATACCGCAGTGGTGCAAAACGAGCAGATTTGATCTTGATTACCAAATGTCCGCCAGATTTGAGTGCCGATGTTTTAGCTTCGTATATATCTGAAATTCAGCGTTATTCAAAAGCTGAAGTTTTTTTTAGTACAGTTGGATATGCCGAGCAAACGGAAGGCGATTTACAACTTAAGACATCGCAACTTCCGCAACTTAAAAAAGCGATTTTCACAGGAATTGCGCAGCCAAAACCGTTTGTAGCTAAGATTTTAAACCCAACTGATGCTGTTTTTGAATTTGCTGATCACCATGATTTGACGGATTCGGAACGCACGATGATTCAAAAAAGTGCTAGCTTGGTTGTAACGACCGAGAAAGATTATGTTCGGGTAAAATCGGTTTGGGAAAAGCCGGGTTTGTGTTATCTGCCCATTGAGGTGCAGTTCTTAGACGAAACAAATTTTTTAGCGGCGTTTGAGCGCAAGTTTGCAAAATGTGCTGCTATTCTGCGGAAACGCTCATAAACTGGGCGAGTGTTTTATAAAACGTCGCTGGTTCAAATGGTTTTGTAATTACTTCCGACATTCCATATCCCATGAGCATATCGCGATTTTCTAGTAAAGAAATTGCTGTTAAAGCGATTATTGGCGTGGTGGAATCGAAGTGTCTGATTTGCTCGGTAGCGGTGGTTCCATTCATTCCAGGTAAGTGAACGTCCATCAAAACCAAATCGAATTTACGCTCTTTTAGAATGGAAACAGCATCTTCGCCGGTTTCGACAATTTCGCATAAAATCGATTTCTTTTCCAGCATGCGCTTGGTGATCATTTGGTTGATTTTATTGTCTTCAACTAAGAGAACTTTCTTTTCCATAAGCACACTTTCGTCTACAGCTTTTTCGGGTACTTGCACATTGGAAACTTCTTCATAGGTAAAATAGCAGGTAAAACTAAAAGTGCTGCCTTTTCCCATTTCACTTTCTACCTTGATTTTCGAACCCATGACGCTTAAAATGCGTTTTACAATGGCTAAGCCCAAACCGGTTCCGCCGTACTTGCGATTGATTTCGTTACTGCCTTGCGTAAAGCTATCAAATACGGTGTCGATCTTATCTTCAGGAATTCCAATTCCGGTATCGCTTATGATAAATTCTATCGATACCCGATCTTTATCAAACGCACCAACACGAGCAAGTAGTTTGACACTTCCGTTAGAGGTAAACTTCAAAGAGTTATTCAGTAAATTCAATAACACTTGCGATAGCTTGGTGCGGTCACCAAATGTTCGAGTGGGAATACTATCGTCTATTTCTGAGATTAATTCGTTTCTGTGCTCTTTCGCTAATTCCTGAATGGAGCTAACCAAGTCTTGCAAAAGAACTCGGATGTCGAAATAATTTTCGTCGAGCTCTAAGGTGTTCGACTCAATTCGAGTGATTTCTAAAATTTCATTTATGTAATTCAGCAGGTGATTGGCGCTGAATTTCAACGAATTCAAATACTCTAGTTGATGTGCTTCCGGTTTTTCTGATAACAGTAAGTGAGTTAATCCGGTGATGGCGTGCAATGGTGTTCGCAGCTCATGACTAACTGTCGATAAAAACTCAGATCGAACTGCCGAGGCTTTTTCTGCGCGCTCTTTAGCGATTTGCAGTTCTTGGTTTTTCTCTTTTAGCGCCTGATTACTTTGCTTTCGAATGCGGTTATTTCGGTACAACGACATACAAAGCAACGACAAAATCGCAACCGATGAAAAGCTTAAGATGTTTATTAACTTAGAAAATCGATCTCCTGCTTGATCTAAAGAAATGTCGGCCTTAACATTGGCACTAATACCCTTTTCGTTGGGTTGTTCGTTTAAAGTTGTTAGTGCAACAGGTTTTGAAGAAAAGCTTGGCTGGATTGCAAACACGTAGCTGTTACACAACAATAGTGCAACAAGGAGAACTAAAGATTTATGTCTGAGAAAACCTTGCAAAGTTTTTGAGTTACTGTTCAAAAGTAGCATTATTTTTTGGCTATATGCCGCAAAAGGTCAATTATTCTCGACGAATAACCTGTTTCATTATCGTACCAACCTACAATTTTGACCATTCGATCGATGACCGAGGTTAGTTGCGCGTCAAACAAACACGAATTTCGGTTTCCCAAAATATCTACCGAAACAATAGGATCTTCGGTGTAAGCAAGGATTCCTTTATACCTGTTTTCGGCTGCGAATCGGAAAGCCGCATTAATTTCCGAAACACTGGTTTCCCGACTTACATAGCAAGTAATATCCGTTAACGAACCGTCGGGAACCGGAACGCGAATACCGCCGCCCCCCATTTTATTGGATAAGTTTGGAAAAATACGCGTAAGAGCTTTTGCTGCTCCCGTTGTAGTTGGCACAATCGATTGCGATGCGGCTCGTGCTCTCCGCAAATCTTTATGTGGCTGATCGTGCAAACTCTGATCAGTAGTGTAGGAGTGAACCGTTGTAATGTACGCTTGCTCAATGCCGCACAATTCGTCGATAACTTTCAACATAGGTGCCGCATTATTTGTCGTACAACTCGCATTAGAAATCAGTTTTTCACTGCCGTCTAAAACCGTGTCGTTTACGCCTAAAACCACCATTTTTATAGCTTCCGTTTCCGAAGGTGCAGCTAAAATTACTTTCTGCACACCCATTTTCAAATGCTGCGAAAGCTCGTCGACGGTTTTAAACTTTCCGGAACTTTCAATAACGTAATCCACCGAGTGCCGATCCCAAGTAATGTCGGCCGGATTGCCGTGTTGCGAATAACTTATGTGGTGCTGATGCAGTTTAAAACCTTCAGCC
>JAIXTU010000014.1 GCA_027483785.1 Flavobacterium sp. | reverse complement strand
CAGCTACATTTTATACGTATCGTATTGTTTTAGAGTCGAGTATCGGAGAGACGCTTACCGTTGACGGTACTTTTACAACTGCGAACGATCCGAATGCCTTGGCGCCCATTCACGAGTTTACATTCGATAACTCAAATCTCGACACGCTGGGCGATTACGGTTTTCAAACTGGAGCTGTAAACGCAAGTAGTTTTGCAACCGACCGTTTTGGAAACGCTTTGTCGGCACTTAAATTAGTTCCAGGAAGTTCGGTTGATGCTACACCGCCAGCCTCGCGCCCATTACCACAAACAAATTCTGCTCGTACTATTTCATTTTGGGCTAATTATTTAACAATCTTAGGTGAAAACAACATTTTTGGATACGGTACAGCTGTTGCCAATCAAGGTTTTGGATTACAAGAAAATGGAAATCTAGTAAATGTTTATCTCTGGGGTTCTTCGCTTAACAACACAGCTAATCCAGGAAACATACTAACAAATACATGGTATCATTATGTACTTACTTATGGCGCCGGACAAATAAAACTATACCGAAATAACGTTTTAATTTTAACTGCCAATCGCAGCATTAATACGCAAGGAAGCACCATGCGTTTAGGACGTTTGTTGAATGAAGGTGCATTTACAGCTGGTACTGTCGACGCGCTAATCGACGATTTGAAAATCTATGATGTTGCATTAACCGCTGCTCAAGTAAGTGAATTGTTTACGAACAACAACTTGAGTACAGGCGAGTTGGTTAAAGCAAAAAATGTGGTAAATGTTTATCCAAATCCAACAAAAGGCTTGGTTGAAATTGCTACCGAACTCGACTTAGAGCGTGTGCAAGTTTACCAAATGAACGGCCAATTGGTTTTCGAATCGAAGCAAGCTAAATTCGATGTAAGTTCTTTACCTTCAAATGTGTATGTGTTGAAAATTATTCATAAATCTGGTGAGGCCAGCACCTACAAATTGGTCAAAAATTAAAACAATAGTAGTAGTTTTTTTTAGAGGCAGTCCGCAAGGGCTGTCTTTCTTTTTTTTGGGCGTTCCGGCGGGTCGTTCCTCCGGCGCCGTCGCGTGCTTGCTGCAATTCAAGCGGCAAAAGGCGTTTCGGCTACGGCTTTAAAGGGGCTTCAAACCTGAACTCGATTTAAAAATTAAAGTCAGAAAATATTTAAATGGTTGATTACAAGGCGCACTTTATTTGGGATAATGTAGTATCGCAAATAAATGCAACGAAGTAAGCGACTGTTTAAATGTTTAGCGACCGCGATTTACACAGATTTTGTGTTAGTCGAAATCTAAATGTATTGTGAAACCGCGATCTGACAAAGATTTTTAATCGAGTTCAGGTTTTTAGTGTCGCCTTTTATCGCCAAGCCTCAATCGCCTTTTGCCACTTTCATTTCCGCGCCGCCCGCTAACGCAACAGCGTGGAAAGGCAATCATTCCAAAAAACGAATCGCGGTAACGTTACCTCTACAACCGATTACCTTCGGTCGGGTCGTAATTCAACCAACTCTGCGAGAGTTTTAAACTCTCGCAGAGTTGGTTGAAAATTTCGTTTCCTTTCCGCGCCGCCCGCTAACGCAAAAGTGTGCACAGGCAATCATTCCAAAGAACGAATCGCGTTGAAGTTGCCCGCGCAACCGATTGAGCCGATACCCCGCAGCCGCATGTAGCGTAGCGGAATGGGTGAGGAGTAAAGGCGAAAGCGGGACGGGGCGGCACACAAATTTCCACTACTTGCCTGCCGCCGCGATGCGCCCAAATAAAAAGTGTGCAATCACTTAAACTTTTAAATCTATTGCAAAAAAAAAGAACACCTTAGCTAGTGTTCTTTTTGTGTCGTGAGGCTTTGGCCTAAATTTAAAATTCGACTGTGTTGTCTTTAACTATTTTAAATAGTTACAAAACGTAAGCGCCAAGAATTTGATACACTTCGTTGATGTTGTTGCCACCTTTACCAAATTGCTTGCTAATTGGCTGTGCTTCGCCGCGTACCCAAATTTTCAATTCGGCATCTAAATCCAACAAACCGGCACTTTCTTTACTGAATTTATTGATGTTTTTGTACGGAATGCTCAAGTATTCGGCCTTGCTGCCCACCAGTTGTTTTTCCACTAAAATTAGGCGCTTGTTCGTGAAAATAAACTGATCTTTTATGATTTTATAGCCTTTTTCAATATGCTCGCCAGCTACGAGTATAGGCTGAAATTCTTTTTCTAAATCGGCAACATTAGCCTCAGAGGCGTTTCCTAAAATGGCATTAAAAATTCCCATGTGTCTATTCGTTTAAGTATTCAAAATTAACGTATTTGCTCGTGGCTTGTTGTGTTTGTTTCAGCGAAATTCTATTAAAATTTACAGGCTTTCGCCGAAAGTAAGCAAGTTATTGTCGGGATCGAGCATCGAAAATTCGGTTTGCCCCCAAGGTTTTACTTCCAAGTTTCCGTGCGGATGAATGGGTACGTTTCGCGATAACAGTTCGTTGTAAAAGCCTTTGATATCGCGTACACGCAGGTAAATTTGTCCATAATTTTCCTCGGGAACCAAATTTTCAAACAAGAAAAAATGAAGCTCGCATCCGTCTTTTTCTAATATCAGATACTCGGGATAGGGAACTGCGCTCACGTCGGTGAATTTCAAGAATTTCTCGTAAAATTCGCGTGTTTGATCTCGATTTCGCATCGGAAGTTTGGGATGAATGCTTTCAATCATTGCTAAAACCACTTATTGTTTGTACTTAGTTTTGTATTTCTCGTACAATTTGGTTTGGTGTGTTTGCAGATCGATGGAACGGCCGTCGATAAATGCCTGAGTGATGTTGTTTCCACGCATGTCGAGTGCATCGCCGATTGAAACCAATAAAGTTGCCGATTTCCCTACTTCCAACGAACCGTATTGGTTGTCGATTCCTAAGATTTTCGCCGCATGCAACGTAATTAACTGCAAGGCCTCTTCTTTACTTAAGCCAAATCCTGCAGCAGTACCTGCCATAAATGGCAAATTGCGCGTGTTCATGCGCTCCATTTCAGAGCTGTTTTCCAAAGCCACGATAATTCCGGCTTTGCGTAAAATGGCAGGCATCGCATACGGTTTTTCGACCGGATCTGTGTCGTGCGAGATTAAACTGTGTACGCGTTCTATCAATACCGACACCTGATACTTTTTGAGTAAATCGGTAATTTGATCCGCATCGGAAGCGCCAACTAAAACAATTTTTTTGATGTTGAGTCGATTTGCCATTAAAACTGCATCGGTCATTTGTTGGACTTCGTTGGCATGAATGTAAAGCGTTCCATCTTTTTTAAACCAGTTGGCTATCGCAAAATACGGCTCGTTTTCCTGTTCATTGGGTTGGTTTTGATAGGCAATACCCGTTTTCAGATAGTTTTCTAGCTCAGCTACTTGCTTGTCGTAATCCTTAGCAACCGAGAGTTTTCCGCTGCCGTCCGACCAATCTCTACCGAACGTTCGTGGGAAATTAATGTGGAGTCCTTCGTCTTCGTTAATTACCGCTTCACGCCAGTGCCAGCTGTCGAGATTTACAATCGACGATTTTCCGCTAATACGGCCGTCTCTTGGTGTGATTTGCGCTAATAAAATGCCGTTTTGTTTCGCCGTTTCAATCACTTTCGATTCGGTATTGAATGCGATAATACTTCGAACATTTGGATTGTATTTTCCAATTTCGGCCATGTCGTCGCTGGCTTTAACGGCATCGATTTCGAGCAAACCTAAGGTTGAATTTGTAGCGATAAAGCCTGGGTAAATATGACTTCCTTTGGCATCAATCACTTTTTTGAAGCTGTTTTTTGGTGCCGAGTTTGCTGCGCCCACGTAAGTAATTTTTCCGTTATCAAAACCGATAGCGCCACTTTCAATTACTTGTAACGTACCGGTATGAATGATGGCATTGGTAATCAAAATCGATTCCAATTGTTTGGGTGCGGGTTGCGCTTGTGCTTTAAAGAAAGCTAGCGTAAATAACGAGATATATAGTGTTAACTTTTTCATTTTATGGTTCTAAGGTGTCGCAGTGATAGTGCTTTGGTTCGGTTTTTTTCGGTGGAATGGTAATCATTCCTTTATTCTTTTCTTCCAAAAGTTGACTAAAAATCTTCCCTTTGTCGGCAAGCATCTGCAAACGAAGTTTTTCAGCTTGTTCGCGATCAAAGTAAATCGTTCCGTCGATCAAGGTTTTTTCTGCCTTAGCGTAAACCGACAGCGGATTTTCAGACCATAAAACCAAGTCGGCATCTTTTCCAACCTTAATACTTCCCACGCGATCGTCGATATGAAGCATTTTCGCTGGATTTAGTGTCACAAATTTCCAAGCATCTTCTTCGCTCACGCCGCCGTATTTCACTGCCTTTGCTGCTTCTTGGTTCAGTCGACGCGACATTTCCGCATCGTCGGAATTAAATCCAACCAAAACACCTTGTTTGTGCATCAAAGCACCGTTGTATGGAATGGCGTCGTTAACTTCAAATTTGTATGCCCACCAATCAGAGAAGGT
>JAIXTU010000250.1 GCA_027483785.1 Flavobacterium sp. | reverse complement strand
TTTCAGGTGCAGAAGAATTTCTTGATAAATACAAAGACAGTGCTAAAGACACGGGCATCATCGGACACTTTGGTCTCGGATTTTACTCGGCCTTTATGGTTGCTGATAAAGTAGAAATTATTACGAAAAGTTACAAAGACGAACCGGCAGCGCATTGGACTTGCGACGGTAGTCCGGAGTTTACCTTAGTGGCGTCGGACAAGCAAACACGAGGTACCGAAATTATTTTGCACATTGCGGAAGATTCGGTTGATTTCTTGGAAGAAAGCAAAATCAAAGGCTTGTTGAACAAATACAACAAGTTTATGCCGATTCCGATTAAGTTTGGAACCCGAAAAGAAGCCTTGCCAAAACCAGAGGATGCGCCTGAAGATTACCAGACAGAATACCAAGACGTAGATAACATTGTAAACAATCCGACGCCGGCATGGACCAAACAACCAGCCGATTTAACCGACGAAGATTACAAGAACTTCTACCGCGAATTGTACCCGATGCAGTTCGACGAACCCTTGTTTAACATCCACCTAAATGTAGATTATCCGTTTAACCTGACTGGAATTTTGTACTTCCCGAAATTGGCGGCTGATTTGCAAATTCAGAAAGATAAGATTCAACTCTATCAAAATCAGGTTTTTGTAACCGATAATGTAGAAGGAATTGTACCCGAATTTCTGACGATGTTGAAAGGTGTGATCGACTCGCCGGATATTCCGTTGAATGTATCGCGTTCGTACTTGCAAGCCGATGGCAATGTGAAGAAGATTTCGAATTACATTACGCGAAAAGTGGCCGATAAGTTGAAATCGCTTTTCACGGAAAATCGAGAAGATTTCGAAAAGAAGTGGAACGACGTAAAAATTGTGTTGGAATACGGTATGTTGTCGGAACCGAAGTTCTACGAAAAAGCCGGCGCATTTATGCTGTATCCAACGGTTAACGAAACGTTCTACACTCTTGACGAGTTGAAAGAAAAAATAAAAGACGCTCAAACCGATAAAGACGGCAAGTTGATTGTGCTTTACGCAGCGAACAAAGATGCGCAACACCAATACATTGAAGCGGCAACTGCCAAAGGTTACGAGGTGTTATTGCTCGACTCGCCGATTGTGGCACACTTAATTCAGAAGTTGGAAGGCGATAACGAAAATCTCAGCTTTGTACGTGTTGACGCCGATCATATCGATAATTTAATCAAGAAAGACGATACGGTTATTTCGAAATTATCCGACGAGCAGCAAGAGAAATTAAAAACGGTTGTGGAAGAAATTGTTCCGAAACCTACCTATACGGTACAATTGGAGGCTATGGACAGCACCGCAGCTCCGTTCATTATTACGCAGCCGGAGTTTATGCGACGTATGAAAGAAATGAGTGCAACGGGCGGCGGCATGTTTGGTATGGGAAGTATGCCGGAAATGTACAATTTAGTGGTTAATACCAACTCTGATCTTGCTGAGCGTATTTTAAATACAGCCGATAACGATGCACAATCGAAATTGATAAAACAAGCGCTGGATTTGGCTAAGCTGTCGCAAAACCTGCTCAAAGGTGAAGAATTGACTGCTTTTGTGAAGCGCAGTTTCGAATTGATAAAGTCGTAATAGAAATCCACATAGTTAAAGAAAGACTGTCTTCGGGCAGTCTTTTTTTTGGCATCTTGGCACTTTTTCGTTCCTACGCTTCATGCCAATTCGTTGAAGTGGGTACTTCCCTTTCAGCCAATGCTTAACACAAATCTTACCAAAGCGATTTTTCACATGATATCTGCAATAAATAGCGTTATCTATTTTGGCACTAAAAACACTCGAAAAAAACTTAAAAAATCTAAATTTAAAATATTGATTTTGATTGTTTTAAACGAGGTAATATTGCAATATTACGTTTTAAAAATAGCAAAGTCGTAAATCTTCCCAAACAAACCGTTTTTTGAAACTACACTTCTCTCAGAGCACTATTTTGCGTTAACGACAGCGATGGAAATCCTGCTGCAAGCGGCTGTTGCCGAGCAGCACCCCGATGACTATCCGGGGAAACGAATGACGAAACCCGAGCCGTTATGACCCGTTTTTCAACAAAAATTTCTTGGCGAGGGTAACACCCAAAAAACTACTTTTGCCGCAAAGAAATCCTCCATGAATTACGTTTCGGTTGAAAATATCTCCAAATCGTTTGGCGAGCGTGAACTGTTTCGCGACCTGTCGTTTGGCATTAATAAAGACCAAAAAATTGCGCTAATTGCCAAAAACGGAACCGGAAAAACGACCTTGATGAATATGCTGAACGGCACCGACGAAGCCGATTCGGGGCAAGTAGTTATGCGCAAGGGTATTAAAGTGGCGTATTTGTCGCAAGAACCGAAATTACAAGCCGAATTAACCATCGAAGAAAGCATTTTTGCAAGCGATAATCCGATTTTAAAAGTCATAGAACAGTACGAGAAAGCACTGGAAAATCCGGAAGATAGCGACAAATATCAGGCGGCGTTCGAAGCCATGGAACAATACCAAGCCTGGGATTTTGAAACGCAATACAAGCAAATTTTATTCAAACTCAAGCTCGATAATCTGAAACTCAAAATCAAGAATTTATCGGGCGGACAAAAAAAGCGTTTGGCTCTGGCTATCATCTTGATTGATCGTCCGGACTTACTCATTTTAGACGAACCTACCAACCACCTC
>JAIXTU010000238.1 GCA_027483785.1 Flavobacterium sp. | reverse complement strand
GAAAAAACAAGTACATCTGTATCGTTGGCTTGAGTAAGATCAATCGAAAAGCTTCCTTGGTTGTTAGATACGGTTCCGATGTTTTTTCCCGGAATACCAATATTCACATAAGGAAGAGCCGAATTATCCTTTTCATCGAAAACATTACCCGATACGCGCTGTCCATAAAAACTAAGGCTCATCAGAAAACAACCGATGAGCCCGATAATATTCAAATACCGCTTGTATCTATTCACCTTCTTTTTTCTCAGGAGTTGCAGCTGGCGTTTCTGCGGGAGTTGACGCAGGTTGAGGCGTTGCAACAGGTTGTGGTACCACGACCGATTGCTGTGGTGCCATTTGAGTTACCGTTGTTGGTGTTGGTTTTGGTTTGCTGTTGAGCGGTGCGCCAACGGCAATATCACATCTATGTCCAGGCTGACCGTGCGGCGGATTCATCCCTTTTGGTGTTTTTGCAACCGGTTGGTTCACCACAATTTGCTGTGGTTGCGCGGAAGTTGATTGAACCGCCGCAGGTTGTACTCCTGTAACGGGTGTTCCTACGGGCACAGGTGTAACAGTGCTAGGAGCAGTAGTAGCTACTTTTGTTGTATCAGTTGACGGTGAGCTTTCTTGCGGTTGCAATTCTTTTTTACATGAAGTTAAAGCAGCGCCACAAAGTACTATGTAAAGATATTTTCGCATGTTATATGTTTTAATTTTCGAAAATACATAATTAGCCGCTCATTTTAAATGAACGAATTAAAAATCGTGAATTCAATACCAAATCTTAGTTTGTATTTGGCATGAATGACCGCTGACTTTGCATTAGAGTTTCGAAATTGCAAATTCGATGCTCGAAAAAGTACTTTCAAACTGCAGTTTCCTTCGAATAGTATTTCTTCCTAAAGAAAAACGCCACGTTAACCAATGCAATTAATGCCGGAACTTCAACTAAAGGTCCAATAACACCAGCGAATGCCTGTTTACTGCCAATACCAAAAACAGCCACCGCTACTGCTATTGCTAATTCAAAATTATTTCCAGTTGCGGTAAAGGCTATAGCTGTATTGCGCGAATAGTCGACTTTCATGAGCAAACCAACAATAAAGCTGAGCAAAAACATCAAGATGAAGTAAATAACCAGCGGAACGGCAATTTTCAAGACATCAAACGGAATGGCAACTATCGTTTCGCCCTTGAGGCTAAACATTAAAACAATCGTAAAAAGTAAGGCAATTAGTGTAATCGGAGAAATAGCTGGAATGAATGTTGCAAAAAACCAATCACGACCTTTTATTCTTTGCAGTACTTTCTGCGAAACAATTCCGAGTACAAACGGAATTCCCAGATATATACCAGTACTTTCGGCGATTTCAGAAATAGAAATAGCTATTGTCGACGCTGGTAATCCGAGCCATGTTGGGAAAACTGTGAGAAAAAAGTACGCGTAAAAACTATAGGTGAAAATCTGAAATAAGCTGTTTAACGCAATGAGTCCGGCGCCGTATTCTCGATTTCCTTCTGCCAAATCATTCCAAACCACAACCATTGCAATACAGCGCGCCAAACCAATAAGTATGAGTCCGGTCATGTATTCGGGTTCGTCTCGTAAAAAGAAATAGGCGAGTGTAAACATCAATAACGGACCCACGATCCAATTCAAAAACAACGAAATACCTAGCACTTTTACATTGCTAAAAACGCTTTTCATTTTGGCGTATTCCACCTTGGCTAGCGGCGGATACATCATTAAAATCAGACCGATTGCCAGCGGAATATTCGTAGTTCCAACACTGTACGATTCGACTAACTTCGGAATCGTAGGCAGTAACTTTCCAAGCAATACGCCAACAAGCATCGCTAGAAAAATCCACAGTGTTAGATAGCGATCCAAGAAACTTAAACGCTTGCGCGCTGCTGCGGGAGTGCAATTAGTGGCTGACATGCGCGGTAACAAAATTTCGACAGTAATCTTTTATCTGATCGCGAACACTTCGAAATTCCTGCATGATTTCTTCTTCAGTGCCCGTAGCTTTTGCCGGATCGGGGAAGTTGTGGTGAAATTTCTGTGCACGGGACGGGAAAAACGGACAACGTTCCTTGGCGCTATCGCAAACAGTAATTATCAAATCAAAATCAACTTGCGCGTACTCATCGATGTGATTCGAGGTGTGTTGCGAAATGTCGATACCGTCTTCGGCCATTATGGCAATAGCTTTCGGATTTACGCCGTGCGTTTCAACACCAGCGCTATACACTATTGCGTTTCCGTTAGCAAAATGATTCAAATAGCCGTGAGCAATCTGACTCCTACAGCTGTTTCCCGTACAAAGAACTAGGATTTTTTTCATAATAATAGATTTAAATACAACAGTTGCCGTCGGGCGTGCAACAAGGTTCGTTCGATTTTAGAGTGCTTAAAGAAACTTTTTGTTTGGGAATTCCACAGTTGTCGGGCGCAAGGCAATTGGTTTGTTTCGGAATTAAGGTAAATCCGCTTCCTGTGAAATCGATTCCGTATTTCCCAATCGTTTCACCTTGGTATTCTACCTCGATGTCGAGCGCATCAAGCTCAAAGTGCTTCTCCGATTGGTTAATTATGTGCAACAATTTTTCGGGCGTCAGTCGGTGCTCCGTGTCGTTAGCAACCCAAAGTTGAAAGTTCGCGTACGACTCGGAGCGAACAGTTCCACCACAATCGATAAAATGCTTGGTTATTTTGCCAACTTCTGTAATGTGAAAGTACGCTGGAATTGCGTTGCCGTCTGGCGTTTTGAAATCAATTTCGGGTAAGTGAGTTAAGATTTCTTTGAAATTTTGAATAGTCATAGCAACGAAATTTAATTAAGGACAGCAGCTAGTTGAGCTGTCGTTTGCGTTAGAAAGTATGTTTAGGTAGGCCTTAAACTTGTCGAACACCTCGTGATTTATGCAG
>JAIXTU010000338.1 GCA_027483785.1 Flavobacterium sp. | reverse complement strand
TGTTGCAAGTCCTGCGGGCGGTCAAATTAACTTCCGAAACAGCCAACGAAACTTTGTTCGCGAAACCAACGCCGATTCGTTTCTTAACTACAGGTCAGCCAGTAGCAATAACCCTAACAACGCAGAAGACCCAACGGATGAAGATAACAACTTTAAGAAATTACGACTAAGCGCTATAAGTCCGCATGGTATCAGACGTCAAATTCTTATTGGATTCATGAATGAGTTTGCTACCGCTGAGGTCGACAAAGGTTATGATGCACTTTTATTTGATGAGTATCCATCAGACTTATACGTCATCAATAACGAAAGTAAATTAGTAATTGCTGGTGAAGGCTATTTTTCTGAAGATAAGGTTTTACCTCTTGGAATTAAGGTTGAAGTATCAGGTACCACTATTGTTAAGCTAGACAATTTAGAAAATTTCGAGTCGGGAGAAAATATCTATTTACATGATATTGTCACAGGGACTTGGAAGAATTTACGTACAGATGTAGCTACTTTAAACTTAGAGCCTGGAATTTATGAAAATCGATTTTTCATCACATTCAACGCAACACCGCTGAGCATTGATGATCATGCCAAAAAATCGTGCGCAATTGCTTACAATTCTTCTAAAAATGAGTTGAGTATCCAAGCTGAAACCGCTTTGATTGAACAAGTACAAATTTTCGATTTGTCTGGAAAACTAGTTGAAGAAATTCCTACCGAGAAATCAACAACACTTTCAAACTACAGGCTACAAAATCATAGCTCAGGCGCATATATAGTAAGAGTTACAACAGATCGCGGAGTTGTAAGTAGAAAACTTCTTTTTAAATAAGCAACTACGAAAAAGCAATTCAGAAATGAATACAAAGTCGGCCATGCAAAAGGCCGACTTTTTTTTCGCTTGTCGCAAAAACTAAATGACAGAAAATCAAGTCAATCATTCAGCTATTCAAAAGACAATATGATAACTTTTTAAGCTTTTTTTACATATTTTTACCAACTTATCTCTTAAAATATACCGTTTCATGCAAGCATTTAACCAATTTCGATCCGAAAAATTGCGCTTAACTTGGATACTGTTTTGGCTATTACTTTGCGTTACTAATGGCTGGAGTCAGCAGTTTGGAATGGAAACTAACACACCTGACGGCACTATTGTACTTCCGGTTTCAAATCAAAAAATACTTATACAATTCACTAAAAACGCAACTGTAAATCAGATAATTAGAGAAATCGCAAGCGAATCTCGACTAAAAAAGATTGATGAATTACGAATTCTACCGGCTCCAAAAAATTGTGTAATAGCGGAATTAGCTAATCCACTATCCAATTCTGATTATCAAGACTTATTGCAACAATTGAATCGCAAGGAGATAATCTTGTACGCAAATCCCATCCTTGTTTGTAAAGACGGCACTTCACAAGGAATTACAAATCGTATCGCAATTAAACTTCGCTCGGCCGATCACTATAAAAAGCTAGCAGAAATCACAAAAAAATACGACGGAACCATTGCTGAACAATACAAATATGATCCGCTCTTGTTCTTTATTGAAATTCCAAAGCAAGAAGAGAATGCGCTCCAAATTGCAAACAAAATACACTCGCTCTCCAATTTTGCTTTCGTTGAGGTTGATTTTGTCAGAATAATGAACCGATTCAATACAAACGACCCATTTCTTCCCAACCAATGGTCGCTTAACAACACCGGAACGGCTGCCCAAAACAACGGTACACCGGGAGCAGATATGAGAGTCTTTCCCGCTTGGGGAATAACAACCGGATCGGCGAGTATAAAAGTTGCCATTTTAGATGAAGGTGTCGATTTAAATCATCCGGATTTAGTAGCTAATATGCTACCCGGATTTGACGGCACTGGACTAAACAGCGGCGGAGCACCTTCGGGTAATGATGCGCACGGAACCGCTTGCGCAGGAATTGTAGCTGCTGTTGGAAACAATAATCTCGGAATAGCAGGTGTAGCGTACGGATCTAAAATTATACCAATACGAATAGCTTATTCAAGTGGCAGCAGTTGGATAACACAAAATTCGTGGATTGGAACCTGCCTTGATTGGGCATGGCAAACCGCTGGAGCCGATATTTTAAGTAATTCGTGGGGAGGTGGTAGTGCTTCGGCATTGATAAACGACCCAATTAACAGATCTGTTACTCAAGGAAGAGGTGGTTTAGGAGCACCCGTACTATTTGCCGCGGGAAATAGTAATGCAGCTGTAAGCTATCCCGCAACGCTTCCGAACGTCATTTCTGTAGTGGCGATGAGTATGTGTAACCAACGAAAAACTCCCACATCTTGTGATGGTGAAAACTGGTGGGGATCCAACTTTGGTGTCACCGCAGATATTGCAGCACCGGGCGTTAAAATTTACACAACCGACATATCGGGAAGCGCCGGTTACAGCAGCGGAGATTATGCTCCTACTTTCAACGGCACCTCGTCAGCTTGCCCAAATGCCGCTGGAGTTATGGCGCTTATTCTATCTGTGAATCCAGGCCTAAATGCAACACAAGCTCGACAAATAATCGAATCTACTTGTGAGAAAGTTGGCGGCTATACTTACAGTGCCAACGTAGCAAATCAGCCAAATGGAACTTGGAGTTCAGATTTGGGATACGGAAGAGTTAATGCGTTTGCGGCTGTTCAACTCGCAAATCCACAACCTTGTACCAATCCACCAGCTGTCGCGACTGCACAAGCTTCTCCTTCAAGTGTCTGCGGAACCGGAATTGTAAGTCTGTCATTGTCGGGAATATCCCTCAGCTCAGGTCAGACATACCAATGGCAATCTTCAGCAGATAATTCCGTATGGACGAATTTAAACGGCCAAACTAACTTCTCAATAGCTACAACAGTTTCAACAACAACCTGGTTCAGATGTTTAGTAAGCTGTGGAACCACAGTGGCTTCAAATTCAGTCCAAGTCACGATAATTAATCCAACAATCACCAGTTTTCCCCATACGCAAAATTTCGACTCAAGCTCTTCGTTGCCTTGTGGCTGGACTGTTGAAAACACAAATAATGATAATAGAACCTGGGCGGTCGGAACTACTTCTCCACGATCCGCACCGAACAACATCGTTTACAATTATAGCGCTACAACGGCGGCAAACGATTGGATTTTCACACCTCCACTAAATTTGGAATCAGGTAAAAATTACAGAATCCGATTTTGGTATCGTGCTCGATCCGCATCGTTTCCCGAGAAATTAGAAGTAAAATGGGGCGCTACAGCAAATGCAGCTGGAATGACGTCAACTGCTATATTCACCAACTCTAATATCGCTAACACTACCTACGTCGAGGGCAGCTCGGCCAGTTTTAGTCCGACCGCCAACGGAATTCAATACATAGGTTTCCGTGTATTTAGCGATGCTGATGAATACGATTTATATCTAGATGACATTGTCATTGAGGAGGTTCCTACTTGTACTGTACCAACCGTTGCAGGATCAATTACCGGACCTGCAACAGCAACTGCGGGAAGTCCAGTTCAGTTTAGTTACAGTGGCGGCAACGGTACATCGTTAAATTGGCAGATAGCAACCGGAGCAGGTGGATTTAACGATATTGCTTCTGCTACAGCTAACAATTACACTTTAAGTACAATTCCAGGAACATACCAGATTCGAACTCGAGTCTCAAAATTAGGTTGTCTGGATGCCTTTTCAAATGCAATTAGCATTATAATAAACCCAAGGTTAGGCGACAACATAAGCATACCAATTCTTATCAATTCCTTACCCTTCTCCA
>JAIXTU010000177.1 GCA_027483785.1 Flavobacterium sp. | reverse complement strand
TGAGCAGCGTGAGCACAAGTGTTGTTGTGAGCAAATAATAATTGTCGGGCGATTTACTCGTAAAATGCAGCAACAACAAGCCAATCCAACTAACACTTACGCCCGGCAAAGCCGGCAAAACACTACCAACAATTCCCGCCAAACAACAGACAAAACCCGCGATAACCAAAAAAATATCCATCACTGTTAAATTTGTACTTTTGAAACCACCGAAGTTAAACGAAGTTACTATGAAATGGAATACGTTCGCACTGCTATTTTTCTTTTTGATCACTTCAGCAGGCTTTTCGCAGGCAACCGATGAAGATGCCGCCCTAAAAGAACGCCTGTACCAAAAATACCGAAAAGAAGTGCTTGCCTTCACACACAAAGATTTCGACGAACTGTTTTTTAGTTTTGTTGAACGTACCGGAAAAGATCCGCTGCTAACCAAGGAAGAATACTATACCTTTACTTGTAAAATTGCGGCATATTCTGAACGTTTGGGCAAATTGTACAAATCGGAACGCGAAACTGCCGAAAAATCGAAACAAGAATGGCTGGCCAAATCGTACCAAGATTACGTCAACTCCCGAAAAACAAAGCCGTGAAAAAGTCGCTGCTTCTCGTACTCGTAAGTTCCCTATTTCTTGGCTGCACCGATTGGCCCAAAAAGGTTCCCTCGGAATCCGAATTATTGCAACAAGAATTAAAACAGGTAAATTGGCGTCAAGTCGACGAGTATCCAACCGTTGCCGACTGCGAAGCGCTTACCGAAAAGTTCGAGCGCCAACAGTGCTTTTTCGATTTCATTACCACACTCATTCAGCAAAAATTAAGTGCCGACACGCTGCAAATCTCGGCTTCAAATTCGGATACACTCAAACTAAAAATTACCATCACCAACAAAGCCGAATTAAAATTTGAAGTAGCGCACCGCGATAGCATTCCCGAAATGCAACAAGCCGTAATCGATTCGGTATTGCAAGCGCGTTTGGTCGACTTCCCTCCCATCACACCGGCACTAAAACGAGGCGTTCCGGTTACATCGTCGTTTGTTGTTCCTGTAAAAATCAACGCGAATTAAAAATAGTTTATCTTTTTATCGATCGATTTTTCCAAGTTGTTTTTCCAACTAGCGCACGTAAACTGAGGTAAGCCGTTATAAAAGGATACGCCAAAACAACAACAATTCTAAAGTCTGGATTTTGTAAAACGCGTTTCGCAAATACACGTACAATCCCAAAGTCGATTCCAATTTTCAGAAAAACGAAAGCCAAATCAATCCATTTCACTCCAAAAAAAACCGTCAGTAAAACCCATGCTTCCAACCAAGTGGCGGCTGCGATCAGTAAAGTGAATCCGATAAAATAACCGTTTTTATATAACACAGATTTGGCTCCCCAACGAATGCGCTGCTTTAGTACGCTATTAAAATCCGATTGATAGTTCAAAAGCGCGGAACCACTTGCAGAGCCGATTTTTAACTTTAACTTCTTTGCCGCTTGAAGCAGAAACATATCATCGCCACTTTCAATTTCGAAATCGGTTCGAATGGCACGTGTTTTAAAATACGTTTCTCTTGTAAAACCGAGATTCGCGCCGCTGCACAGTAAGCTACTTCCCAACAAAACCGATGATTGCGTTACCGCTTGCATGCCATAAAATTCATAGTATTCAAAAAAATGCGAGAAACGCGTAGGCATTTCAGCGAATTGAAGCACGCCAATCACTAAGTCGTTTTGAAGGGAAAATGCTCGAGAAAAGTTGTTTAAGTGTTCCGCACGTATCCGAATGTCGGCATCCAAACACAATAAAAATTCGTTTTTTGATTGCGAAATGCCCAAATCAATGGCCGCTTTTTTTCCTTTCCGCGAAAGCGTATCGAAAACTTGTAAAGAAAAGTCATACGTTCCGAGTTCAAGTGGCTGTTCGCTGTCGTTTATAACCAAAACTTCAAAATGCTCATTCGCATAATTTTGTTGACTGAGGTCGTTTAGCAACCGTTTCAATTCTGAAATTTCTCCGCGAAAAGGGATAATAATACTCATTGGAAATGCGGTAACAGCCGTGTTTTCGGTTGTTGGTTCAAGCAGCTTACGCAGAAAAGTAAACAGCACAATTACATAAATCAGGAGAACGACAGTAATCATGTGTTTTCGGGTTTAAATCGGAGTACATACACCGTTCCGATAAGCAAAGGAACGACCACATTGAGCAACCACATTAACAACGTAACCAATAAAATGAGTTGCGGATTAATGCCTAATTCGCTAAAAAAAAGCAGCGCAACGCCCGTTTTTACAGCAAAGTCGAATAATTGAAACGCCGGTAATGACGAAGCCAACAAATACGTGGCAGTTACGGCAGCGAAAAGCGAAATGATATTTACATTAGAATTTGCAACGTACAGAAATAGCACGTACTGCGATGTAAACGTGGCATAGCGCAAGAATCCGTACAAGAAATTTCTTTTGTGCACCGACGCCGAAACAGAGAATCCGGCCTTAAAAAAATGGCTTACTTTGGATTGAAAACGACTGCTTAACTTTCGCAAAACAAAAAAGAGCACAAGTGTAGCTGCAAGAATTGACACCAATTGCAAAAGTGTAACGATACCCAAAAACGCAAACGCCAACAAACCGAAAAAAAGGCTGTAAAACATTTGTACACCGTTGCAAACTAGGTTCAAGGCTACAATTTTTAAACGATAATTTGGTGGATAAAAAAGCGCCTTACCTGCATATTCGCCCAAACCGTTCGGTGTAAAACTCCCTAAAGTAAAGGCAGCAAAAACCTCTTCGGCCGATTTATGCATGGAAAGTGGTTTTATAGTTGACGCCAAATTTTGCCATTTCACAATTTCTAAGAAACGGTTTTGAAAAGAAAGATACACCAATAAAACGATTAGAAGCGGACTCAGATTCGCAAAATACGTCAACGCGAATTCCCGAATTTCGGAAATGTTGCTGTTTTGGAGTTTGTAAATCGTGAAACCAATAGCCAAAGAAACTACAGCAATTTTAAGGCTTACGGTAAGGAATTGCTTAGTTTTGTTTGTCGGTGACATCATAGTGCAAAGAAACGCAATTGTGCTTATGCCATCAAAGAAACGCAGCGTTTAGACATGGAGAAAATCATTTTAGGAATTGATCCCGGAACAACCATTATGGGTTTTGGCGTTATTGCCATTGAGCGCAAGAATATGAAGTTTGTCCAGCTTAACGAATTGGTTTTATCGAAGTACGACGACCATTATAAAAAGTTGAAACTCATTTTTGAACGAACGGTTGAATTGATCGACACTTACAATCCGGATGAAATTGCCATTGAGGCGCCGTTTTTTGGTAAAAATGTACAATCGATGTTGAAATTAGGACGTGCGCAAGGTGTAGCGATGGCCGCAGGATTGTCGCGCGGGATTCCGATTATTGAATACGAACCCAAGAAAATAAAAATGGCAATTACCGGAAACGGAAATGCCAGCAAAGAACAGGTAGCCAAAATGTTACAGCAATTGCTG
>JAIXTU010000142.1 GCA_027483785.1 Flavobacterium sp. | reverse complement strand
TTCTTTTTAATTGTTGTTGTAAGTTGTTATTTCAATTTAACCTTAAAGTCGGGAGACTTTGAGGAGCGCGGGTTGTGCAACGGTTATTGCCATTACAAAAAGCAACAATTTCTTGTTCAGAATTTATTATTTTATTTGTGTTGGTATTGATGGAGTTTCTCCTTTTTCAATTCGGTCTGTTGGCATCCTTGGCGGTTCAGGTTTTGGTGAAGGAGCAGGAACATTTACTGGTTTATCGTCTGCCATTTTAAAATTATTTATTGTTACAAAACTTAAATTTATGAAAGTCAACAAAACTGCGGATATTATCAAGCTTCGTGATCGATACAAATATAACCCTCTTTTGTCATTTATAATGGTATGATTATCTGCAAATTGTATGAATTTTTCAACAGTATTTTGTTCAAAACTCCGTCGGTCATTATCTTCTGAAATATTTTTATTATGTAATTCTAAATCAAGTTCGAATTTTCGAAAATCTTTTAGTAATCCAAAGTTTTCGTAATTGTAACCTTTAAACAAATTATTGACTGATATAAAAACAAAAATGACAGCAACAAATGAAATTATAAATGTCAGTATCAAGAAAGAAATCACTACTATTGAACTTAAATTTTCTTTGAAAATGTATTGAGATATTATGTAAGAATTTAAACTAACAACAACAGTTATACCAATTATTGGATTATTAATTGCACCGTCCAAATAATTTCTTCTATTCAGTTCTCTCTCGTATTTGTTTTTATAAAAGTTAAAATTGTCCATAGTATGTCAATTTCGGTATTTTTCTGAGTTTTTCGAAGCTATTTTCTGCAACGTTCCTACAATTGGCGTTAGTTGCGAACTGCGGAACTGATTATTTTCTGTTAAAAATAATATTTCTTGCGAAACGTGAATGTGAATTTACTACAAAATTCGCAATTGCGCCAATCGTGTGTGCCTGTTGCACAACGTAAAAATACACATAAATCTTTGTGCCTTTGCAGTATTTTTAGTAAATTTAAAGATGCAAGGAAAAAAGAATTTTCAGCCGCAATTGTTTAGCTCCGTGAATTTGGTTGACCTAGTTCCCGAGAACAATTTTTATCGCAAGTTGCTAAATCAGCTCGATTTGCAGTTTTTATATGCACAAACGCGATCATACTATGGCAAAGAAGGACAAGAGTCTATTGATCCGGTAGTGTTTTTTAAAATTTTGCTCGTTGGGTACTTAAACAACATCAACTCTGATCGGCAACTCATGGCATTCTGTGCCGATAGTCTTTCCATTCGGTTGTTTTTAGGTTACGATATTCACGAAAACCTGCCTTGGCACAGCACAATCAGCCGAACGCGTGGTTTGTATGGTGAAGAAGTGTTTTTGTTGCTATTCAAAAAAGTATTGTCGTTGTGTATCGCGAAAGGTATGATTCGCGGCAAGCGACAGGCTATTGACAGTGTTTTTATCAAAGCTAACGCATCTATGGATAGCTTGGTCGAAAAGGAAGTTTTGGAAGACGCCAGCGCATTTGTCAACGAACTCGAAGAAAACAGCGAGTTTAAAGTAACTAGTACGCGTAAGAAACTTGTAGAGCAGCACCATACTTGGAAAGAAGAAGCATATAAAGGTATGCCCAATGCAACGGGTAAAGATAAAATTGATGAAAACGGGAATCTTATTCGACCCAAGTATGTATCGAATCATACGCATTATTGTCCTACAGATCCCGATGCACGTGTGAGTGTGAAGCCAGGAAAAGCGCGACAACTCAACTTTTTTGGACAAATAGCTGTTGATGATGCGCACCACGTTATTACCGGTGCTTGTGCTGATTTTGCCGACAAACGCGACAGTCAGTGTTTGCCAAAGATTCTCGAACGTACACAAATAAATTTAGAAACACACGATATTCAAATCGGAGAAGTACTCGCCGACGGTGGATACAGCAGCGGCGAAGCATTGGAATACTTGCACCGCAAGAAAGTAGATGCCTACATACCCAACTTTGGGCAATACAAACCCGAACGCTCTGGTTTTGAGTTCAACAAACAAGAAAACTTTTACCAATGCGTGAAACAAGGCGGTAACCGCGCAAAGCTACTTTTTAAAGGTGAAAAAACCGACAGTAAAGGCTATGCAAAATACACGTACCGAAGCAGTGAAAGCGACTGTAAAGCATGTCCGTTGCGAGAACAATGTTGCGGAATATCAACCAAGTTTAAGAAAATAGACGACAGCATCCACAAAGAACATTACGACCGTATGCACCAAAAGCTTACACAAAATCCAAAATATGCCAAGCAAATGGTGCGTGTGCGCAGTAAAACCGTGGAACCCGTGATTGGAACGCTGGTAAACTTCAGAAATATGAAGCGGGTAAACACCCGTGGCATTAAAAATGCCAACAAACACGTGCTCATGGCAAGCTTAACCTACAACTTGAAGAAATATCTGACCTTCAAAACCAAAAAACCAGCGGCAATAGCCAAAGTTATATCACAAAAGCGAGAAAAGCTTTGCGGTTTTACAAAATGGCTGTTTTTTGACTCCAAAAAAGGCGTTTTAAGGCTTAGTTATTTTTTAAAACCACACGCTATTTTGCGAACGAGCGTACTTTAAAACGTCTTATTTGAGCTCCTTTGATTTGGAATTTTTATATTTTGGCGAAAGATGATAGTTGTGCAACGGTTAC
>JAIXTU010000258.1 GCA_027483785.1 Flavobacterium sp. | reverse complement strand
TTTTGGTCCATCTTGAAATAAATCCATTGGTTTGAGATTGGTTACAGATTTTCCATCGTAAAGAAAAATACCTTCATTCGTTCGTCCACCTAACCAAATATTACCCTTATTATCTTCAAAAATGCGTTCCACCTTATCATTACTGGTCAAAAAGCCATTTGCGGCTTCATTCATAGGGAAATGTGTAAAAGATTTGCCATCGTAAATATAAACACCATCAATCGTTACAAACCATAGCTTTCCATTTTTTGCTTGTAACATATTGTATACCCAGTGGGTTTGATATACGGAGTTCTTATTAGGAGACAGATTTTTTGGTAAAGGAATTTGGATTTTGGAAAATGCCTTTCCATCATAAAGACAAAGTCCCATTTCAGTACCCACCCATATTCTACCATCTTTATCTTCCATAATGCAATAAATTTTATTACAGTCCAGTCCATCGTTTATTGTATACTTGTTAAACGATTTTCCATCATACTTATACAGTCCATTATCTGTTGTTCCAAACCAAAGGTTACCTGATTTGTCCTGCATAAAACGTGAAACATTGCCATTCTCAAAGCTTTTAAAAACAGTTGGAAGTTCCTTTTCTTTTGGTAAGTCTTTTTTAACTGGGCTGTTGCAAGCAGTCTCCAAAATTAGAATTGTGAGGAAAGTAAGTAATGGCATTTGCAATAATATTTTTTTCATTTGGCGAAAAGTCTTGAGGTTTTGTTATCTTCTTGTCGGTTTGGATGTCGCTTCGCAATAACCGCTAACGTTCCTTCGCTTATCATCAGTTGTGAACTACGAAACTTTATACTTTCTGCTAAAATAAGGTTTTGCAGCGAAAAAGCGACAACCGGCTTAAGCAAAATTCGCAAGTGCGAGAAACGGGCGTGATTGTATCACAACCGATAACTATCGGTTAAAAATACACATAAATCTTTGTAACCGATAGCTATCGGTTTTGCAGTATTTTTTTGAAATTTACTTTCTAAATTTTTTAAAAAATGCGTTTTACGAAACTAAAAGAAGCTTTTTCTCGACTTTGAATTTTAGCGTTTCAGGAAAGCAAAGCGCAACAAGAATATCTTAAAACCGCTTATTTACGGTTGGTTTTTGGAAGTACTTTGAGAAATGAGGCTTTCGGATAATGTTTTGCAACAGCTACGGCTGTTGTACGTATTTTTATTTGAATCCTTTGGGAACCATATCATACTTTCCATCACGCCATGCGCCAAAGTAAGGAAGGTGATATGCAGCGTCAAAAGGTATTATGTCCATAGCAAACTTATTTTTATTTGGGAAACTTCTATAAAGTTTAGCGTTTGGAAAACGGTTCATTAATTTGAAAATCTGTATCCTATCTTCTTTTACTATTCGACATCCCAGAATTATAGACACAATAGACGATGGATTAAATTCTTTCACATATAGTTGTGAGTCTGCATCGAGTAAAAAGCACTCTGAAAGTGGAAATAAAACTCTCCATTCTTTTTCATACCGCCAATTTTCACTTTTATAGAATAGTTTTGAATAATGCCTCTTTGGTCTAAGTTTCGAGTATCTGATTTTTCTTGGACTCATAAACCCACTGCGTGCTCCTTTTTCTGACGATGTCAACCAATCGCTTGAAGAATCGAACCCAATTACAAATCCACGATGCTCTGATGCATAGTGTGTCCACATTAATAACTCACTGGATATCTGTGAAAATGAAATACTTCCGGTAAACATATCATCAGCTACTGGCAATCCAGCCCAGCAACATTATGCCGCTAATTCTCGGTCAGCTTCCAAATTTTTTAGCGCTTCTTTTTTAAATTCAAAATTTTGGATTTTGAATTCTTCAAATGAACAATCGACTAAACCGGCAAATTTTAACTCGTAGTATGTATCTCTCTCATCCCACAGATCTTCATCAGTTCCAATTACGGTAGTTCCAAAGAAAGGAAAAGATTCGAATATATCATTTAAAACACTGGAAGGGGAACAGCGTAGCCAATTGTTCTCCAAAATATCAATCCTTTCGAATGAGCAGTATTTATATAGTGTCATTACTAATAAAATGTAATTAATTACGTACAACGTTTTGCAGCTACCCAAAGGTAGCGATTTCGAAGCACTTCTCTTTCAACCAAGCAGAAACTTTGATAGAAGCACAAAGCTTGATTTAACCACTGAACCGCCACTTTTGGGTAGGTGCTATTATGTGCAGTAATTTTATTCAACTGTCTCAATGGTTTGTAGGATGTAATTTGCTCTTTCTTTTTCTGTCACCTTTAGTTCTTCAATGATTTCCTGACACACAATTTTGTAATTTATTGTTTTCACTGTCACGCCTTGCAAAATATCACCATTCGCCTCTCCACTATATTCCTTTTCATCTTCAAGGTTATAAATTCTCCAAGTGCCTTTTTCCACGTCAACCTGTACAAAGTATCCAATGAAAGTCTTTGTTTCTTCTGTTAGTTCCTCTGCTAAGTTTAGAATATCATAAATTTTTTGAGCCTTTGCTTTGTCTATAATAGTTAGATGAACTTTTTCTTGATTTGGAGCAAACCATTTGTGTTTTATCTTTATTTCATTGTCAATTAGTTTCTTTACTAGTTTTTTTAAGCTACTAATTGTGTGTCCTTTTACAGTTCTCAATGAATTTATAAAATCTTTTTCAGAAGCAAAATCGCCAGTTATCTCGTCAAATTTTGAAAGCCCAAATTCGATGATTGAATTACCAAATAGGTCTATTTGTGCGGTCGAATAAAAGTGAAGATTGAATGAACTGTATGATGAAGCAAAAGCTCTCAGTTTGTAATTTGGTGGAATAAAGACAGCTTTTTTGTCCTTATAATTTTTTTGTATTAGGGCTTTTTTAAAGCTATGTTCTAAAATTACTTGATAAAGCTTAACAATATCACCTAAGTTGTCTGCGTCAATGCTGTAGTTGTCATTTGAATCTGAAACTGCTAAGTGAACAATTGCGTTATTCTTTTCAATAGTCTCATTCAATATAAGTTCGTCACCTTGTAATTGCTTTTGAAAAACAAAACCAGGCTCTGGTAAATATTCCTCTGGAAGTATTTCTTCTTTCCAAGTTTCTGCAATAATTACTTCATCAACTTGATGAAAGATTAACCACTCGTTTATTTCAGGAGTTAGATAAATATCTCTTAAATCAACTTGTCCATTTATAAATTGGCTAAGTCTTGATGGAGATATGGCTGTAGAAATATATTTGGTTGCAACTTCATTAGCATCCACTAATAAGCAAAGAAAATTTGTCCCAACATTATCTTTAGCAAGAAATATTTCAGGAAAGTCGTAGTAGACGAGAATTTGCGATATGTTGAGAATTTTTGTCATCGTCAAATTATTGGTGTCGAAGCTACATTATAATTATTTGTTCTCCACCAAGAATAATGATTTGGTTTAAATGTCTGCAAAACTAAACCGTCACCAGTCACTAAATTTAATTGCATGACAATTGGGGCTTTATTTTTATGTCTTGGTAGTTTTAGAATATTTAGGCATTTATCAATGTCGTCCCAAATAGACAAAGAACGAGAAATACATTCGCTAACGTTTGTGTAATTGGCAGTTGGGTTCAATTTTCTCTGTGAGACAAAGTCAGTTTCAGTCGCAGGATTACTTTTTGCAAGTCGATAAAATGTTAGTTCATTCGGGTCAATTGCATTGTCCGGCGGGCACTTTTCTACTAATTCTTCTGACCAATTATTCATATTAACTCTAATGTTGTTTTATTATGGAAAATAACGTTTTATATATTTTCTTTAGTGGGCTTTTGAAACCGAAAACTGTTTGCCAGCACCAAAGTTTATTAATTGCTCAA
>JAIXTU010000401.1 GCA_027483785.1 Flavobacterium sp. | reverse complement strand
TTATCAACAACACCAACCGTGGAAGTTGCCGTTCCCTTAGAAAAAGCTGATGGTGGCATTATTCTTACCGCTTCGCACAACCCAAAACAATGGAACGCTCTAAAATTATTGAATGATAAAGGAGAATTTTTGAGTGGCGCCGACGGTGCAGAAATTCTAAAAATTGCCGATGCGGGCGATTATCAGTTTGCCGACGTTGATTCGCTCGGAACGCTTACTTTGATCGATTCGTACATGGATATTCATATTGATGAGGTATTGAATTTACCGTTAGTGAATGTCGATTTAGTTAAAGAAGCAAATTTCAAAGTCGTTGTTGATGCCGTGAATTCTAGCGGCGGTATCATCGTTCCGAAATTATTGGAGGAAATGGGTGTTGAATGTGTGAAGTTGTATTGCACGCCCGACGGTCATTTTCCGCACAATCCGGAACCTTTGAAAGAACATTTGTCGGAAATCATGAAATTGGTTGTGGAAGAAAATGCCGATTTCGGAATTGTTGTAGATCCCGACGTAGACCGACTTGCCTTTGTGTCTGAGAACGGCGACATGTTTGGCGAAGAATATACACTTGTTGCCATTGCCGATTACATTTTGTCGAAAAATCCAGGAAATACCGTTTCGAACTTATCGTCGTCTCGTGCTTTGCGCGATATTACGGTAAAACACGGCGGAACGTACTTTGCTAGTGCAGTTGGCGAAGTGAATGTTGTAGAAATGATGAAGAAACAAAATGCGGTGATTGGCGGAGAAGGAAACGGCGGAATCATTTATCCAGACTTGCATTACGGCCGCGATAGCATTGTGGGAATTGCTTTATTCTTAACGCATTTAGCGGAAAAGAAAATGAAAGTTTCAGAACTCAGAGACAGCTATCCAGCTTATTTTATGAGTAAGAATAAAATTGAACTGACGCCCAGTATTGACGTTGATGTGGTTTTGAAGCAAGTAGAGGAGAAGTACCAATCGGAAGAAGTTTCGACCGTTGATGGTGTAAAGATTGATTTCGAAGCGTCTTGGGTACATTTGCGAAAAAGTAATACCGAGCCTATTATCCGAATTTACACCGAAGCCGGTTCTCAGGCTGCTGCCGACGAGCTAGCAGTTCGATTTGTATCGGAATTAAAAGCATTTGCAGGAATCTAAACTAATAGAATACCGTAATAAAAAAGCCTCTGAAATAGAGGCTTTTTTATTACAATTCCATTTTCTTTAATTCCTCGTAGCTTCGGTTTAAACGTCGAAGTAAAATTCCGTAGATCAGCTTGTAAATCAGCCAGAAAATAAGGGTCAGAATGGCAGTGATTAAAATTAAAACCACAATGGCCGTTATCATGACAGTTAGTGGCATTTGATCGGAGCCACCGTGTTCAACGCTAGCAGTGGTGTAACCGTAGTAAAATCCGAAACAACAAATTATCAAAAAGAAAACGGCAAAAGAAATTAGGTTAAATGCAATATAACGCTTCACCACACGCCGCGTGTTGATGATGTTGGTAATCAAATCTTTAGTGCTGCTAACCACTGAAATTTTTCGATAATTCTGATAAAAACGATAAATAAACCAAACAACAACCACGTAAAAAGCAATACTGCAACCCATGTAGAATTCGTAGATTCCCCATCGTTGTAACAATTCGCTACTGTCTTCGTGTGCTTTCGATATCGATAAAACAACGCTTAACAGTACACCAAAAAGCAACTCGCAAATGGATACAATAAAAATCCATTTCACAATCGACGACGATCGTAATTTAAGCATGTCGCTCAACTCATTTTCACCTATTTGGGTGAACGAGTTGGTCGACTTATGCCAGTCTTTCTTTAATAAATCCAATCCTTCCATCTGCTTGCTACGGATTTAATATTTTTTTCAATTTCCCCTTAATTCGATTCATCTTTACACGTGCGTTTACTTCTGAAATCCCCAGCGTTTCGGCGATTTCATGATAATCTTTGTCTTCTAAATACATGAAAACTAGAGCCTTTTCAATGTCGTTCAATTGCTGTACCGCGCGATACATCAGCTTAATTTGTTCCTCTTCTTCATAGTTGTACTGCTCTTCTTTGATAAACAAATTGGCCGTTTCAACATCCGAAGTTTGAATGCTTCGCTTGTCTTTTCGATACAAGGTAATCGCGGTGTTTAAAGCTACCCGATACGCCCAAGTCGAAAATTTACTCTCGCCTCGAAACTTTGGGTAAGCTTTCCACAATTGAATCGTAATCTCTTGGAAAAGATCTTTGTGCTGATCTTCGTCTTGCGTATACAGCCGACAAATCTTATGAATCAAATTCTGATTCATTTTCAGCTTTTCTACAAAGTCTTTTTCTAAAGATTGCTCCATCGTTCGATTAGTAGGTTTTCACGCATTTTTGTTACAATTATGCTTTAGATTTTTTCATTTCGATTCGAGGCAATCAATAAGTTAATAAACTTTCCATAGCTCGAAATACCGTCCTTTTGACTGTTGAATTTCAGGAAATTATCGTAAAATGTTTCGAATATCTTTTCCACGAAAGTGGACTTTCCCTTCCAAAACGCTTCGGCTTCTTCAAAATTTCGAAGTACTCCCGGATTAATCGACTTCTGGTAGAAATTTAAAACAACTGGATTTTTAAGCTTCCACATATTCAAACAATAGCGCAAGGCTGTGGCATGGGCTGCGTACTTTAAATGTAAATCAGTTGAACGTACATTCACTTCAAAAGCGTAAAAATTGCACTCACTTTCGCTACCAACACCCAGCTGATGTGCCATTTCGTGCGCAATCGTAAAACTTCGATTAAAGTTAGGCGACTCGTAATTGTATTGCGCTTCGCCAGAAAACGGATTCAAATAGCCCGTAAATCCCATGTAACTTAAGGCCAAACTGTATAACGATTTTTTGACACTTGGCGTTT
>JAIXTU010000326.1 GCA_027483785.1 Flavobacterium sp. | reverse complement strand
TTTGCTTTTTGCAAAGCTTGAGCATAATTAGGCATAACAATCGCGAAAGCAATCATTTGGTTTTGGTTGTTGAAGACAAATTTGATGTATTCGGGATTGATAAAGGAGATGTACTTTTTCTTAAAGTAGTTTTTTTGGCGTTCCGATACAGCTACAAACGACGCTAAATTTTTATACGACTCGTTAAAAAGGTCGAACATTTGATCTACATACGGCATGATATCTGCCGTGCGGTCGAAATTTTTTGAATACACTCCGTAACGCTTTTTAACTAATTCTTCGCCGCGATACAGTGGTTCGGGATCGACATCCGCTAAAAGAAATGTACTTTCTATGTATTCTTTCTCCGTTTGAAAGCCAAGCTGTTCTAAGTGTGTAATATAATAGGGAGCATTGTACCAGGTTACGGCAGTGCCCAGTTCATCATAGCCATAGGTTAAGGCGCCCACTTTGTCGAGGTTTGAAAACCCGATAGGTCCTTCTACCATAGAAAGTTGATGCTTTTTTCCGAGTTCGTAAACTTTTTGCAATAAAGCTTTTGTGACTTCAATATCGTCAATCACATCGAACCAACCGAAGCGTACTTTCGCCTTTTTCTGTTCGTTTACTTCTTGCCAATTAACAATAGCAGCCACACGACCAACGATTTCTTTTCCGCGGTAAGCGAGATAAAATTGCGCTTCTGCATGATCGAAAGCCGGATTGTTTTTTTTGTCGAACGCCGCTAGTTCATCATTTATTAAAGGTGGAACGAAGTAGGGATTATCGCGGTATAATTTCATTGGAAATTTGACAAAATCAGTAAGTTCGCTTTTGCTTATCGCTTCTTTAACAGTAATCATAGGTGCTATTTGGTTCCAGTGGGTTGAGGTACAGTTTCTTCACCTTTTTTCCCTTTCTTTTTCTTTTTCTTTTTCTTTTTCTTTTTTCCTTTTTTGTCCTTGTCTTTGTCTTTGTCTTTTCCGGATCGAATTAGAACTGGTTTGTAGTTGTCGTCAAAACGCCAAGCAACACCAACACTAGCATAGAAAACACTAGGAGTATCTTTTAGATTGGCAGTAATAGAGCCGTCTAATTGAATATTTTCTTTCACTAAGTAGGCAGCACCGGTTCGAAACAGAACGTCGGCGTAGAAGTCGCTACTGTAAATCTGACTTTCGAGAAATCCGCTCCATTTTTCTGAAAATCCGCGTGTAAGAGTAATTACGCCACCTAGTGAGGGATAATCGGTAGTTACTTTATCAGCTATAATATTGGTCACTAAAACCAAGCCACCACTGAATTGATTCTGAGTAATTACCATAAGTTTTGGAGAAATAATCGGATCGGATTCGAAAGTATACGGATTGTCGAAGTTCAAATTGACACCACCATACACCGCTATGGCCGGGATTAATTGCCGCCATTTGAACTTGTATTTGGCTTTCCAACTTTTAATGTTCGGCTTTTCCTCGTAGTTTTTATAGGGATCGTACAACAGGTATTTTGCACCAATGATGGTCGATTTCAACGAGCGTCGGTTTTCAGTTCCAAACGGCGTGACAAATTGATCGCCTTGGTATTGTGTTTCGAATATCCCTTCTAATTCTTCCTTGTAAATTCCCCATCGCAAAACCGCTTCCAGACCCAAACCTGTCGAGGTTGTTTGCAATAAATTGTGTTCTTCTCGAAAAAAATAAGTGCCACCTTCGGCTTGTACAACCGATTTACCAACAGAAAATGCCGCCATCGATTTTCCAGGACGGTTTGAGTTTATCACATCAGTAAATTGTCCGTGAGCCAGAACAACTGTTAAAAGAGCAAGAAGGAGCAGACGGTTTCTAAGCATGAGACCTTTGTTTTAGCGTAGTTTCAAAAGTATCATTTTTATTATTTATTTAAGAAGTAAAAGGAGAGATAAATTTTGCGATTGTTTAATTTTGTCGTAGATATTAAAGCGTATGGAAACCGCCTCTTTTACTGGTTTTATTAAAACCCTATTCTGGATTATCGTATTTTACTATGCATTCCGACTCATCGTTCGTTTACTTTTACCTTATGCAATGAAAAAAGTGGTTGAAAAAGCTGCAACGCAATTCCAAAACCAACAACAAACGTATCAGCAACAACAGCAAACGCATCAAAATCAGGCGCAATCCAACCAGAAACCGCGCGAAACCAAAAAGGTAGGTGAGTATGTAGACTTTGAGGAAATTGACTAAGTTTGCCTTACAATTTTCCGACCTGCTAAGGTTCAGTAAACGCTGAAAACTACATGAAAATACTTCAAAAATTCGTTCCGCATTTTATTGCGCTTTTGTTCTTTGTTATAGCCGCACTTATTTATTGTTATCCCGTTTTGCAACGAAAAACCGTTTATCAATCGGATATCGTTCAATATACCGGAATGGCTAAAGAACAAAACGATTTTCGAGCCACCAACGATCAAGAACCCTATTGGACAAACGCTGCTTTTGGCGGTATGCCTACCTATCAGCTCGGCGCCAATTATCCGCATAATTACGTAAAGAAATTAGATGCAATTATCCGATTTTTACCGCGTCCTGCAGATTACATTTTTCTCTACTTTTTAGGATTTTACACCTTAATCGTTGCATTGGGAATCGATTACCGTAAAGGCATCATCGGTGCGTTAGCGTTCGGATTTTCAACCTACTTAATCGTAATTCTCAATGTGGGGCACAACGCAAAAGCGCATGCCATTGCCTATATGCCGCTCGTGCTCGCTGGACTAATTTGGGTATTTCGCGGAAAGCGTACACTCGGATTTGTTGTAAGCACTTTAGCTATCGCACTGGAGATTAATGCAAACCACTTCCAGATGACGTATTACCTACTGTTTCTGCTGGCAGCGGTGGCAATCTACTACATTTACGAATTCGTTAAACGAAAAGAATACAAACCGCTATTCATCAATTTCGGAATTCTTTTAGGCGCTGGGATCTTAGCCATTAGCGCCAATGCAGCAGGCTTGTTAGCCACTGCAGAATACACTGATTGGAGTATACGTGGAAAAAGCGAACTTACTTTTAAAGCTGATGGATCCAAGAAAACTTCGGATGCGGCGATGGAATATGAATATATTACCGAATACAGTTACGGCATCGGCGAGAGTTTAAACCTAATCGTTCCGCGATTGTTCGGCGGCAGCAACGGCGAATCACTCGACGAAAATTCGGCAGTTGTCGACCAACTTCAAAAAACACAAATAGCCGAAAATCAATATATTACAAAAGAGCAAGCAATCGAGTATGCCAAAGAAGGAATGCCTACGTATTGGGGCGATCAACCAATCGTAGCAGCACCGGCCTATATTGGCGTTACGGTTTTTTTCTTAGCCTTACTGGCGTTGTTTTACGATCAGCGCAAGATTAAATACGCATTTTTGGCAGCTTCCCTTTTAACGCTGTTTTTGTCTTGGGGGAAAAACCTCGACTTTTTAACCCGGTTCTTTGTGGAGTACGTTCCATTATATGATAAATTCCGTGCCGTTTCGTCAATCCAAGTGGTGCTCGAATTGTGTATGCCGCTTCTTGCAGTCATGGGATTACAGACGTTCTGGAAACTCGACTCTAAACAGCAACAAAACGCACTCATCAAAACAGGAAGCACCGTTTTAAGCGTGTTAGTTCTCATATTTATTGGAAAATATTTTGCACAATTTTCAACCGTAAAAGACGACGAACTCGTTAAACAGCTCGGAGCAGAAATCGTGGCTGCCTTACGCAAAGATCGAGAAGCCATGTACACCACCGATACGCTTAAAGCCATCGGATTAACGGCAGTCCTTGCGGGAATTATGTGGCTCTTTTTGAAGCAAAAGTTGAAATCGGCTACCGCACTTTCCTTAATTGGATTGCTGATTTTAGTCGATTTAATTTCGGTAGATAAACGTTATTTGAACGCCGATAACTTCGTTCCGGGAATCAAAATGCGCGAGCCATTCGAACGTACGTCAGCCGATTCAGAGATTTTAGCAGACACCACAATTTTTAGAGTTTACGACATTCAAGGACGTTTAAATGCACGAGCATCCTATTTCCACAAATCGGTTGGAGGCTATTCGGCTGTGAGACCACGTCGTTACGATCAATTATTTGAATTTGGTGTAGAGCGCGATTTGCAAAAATGGGCATCGCAAATAAATCCGGAAACAGGTTTGTTGGGCATCGATTATCCTGTGTTGAGTGCGCTAAACGTCAAATACGTTTTGATTCCTACCGAACAAGGCGAAGTTGTTGTTGGAAATCCGTTTGCTTATGGAAATGCGTGGTTTGTGAAGTCGATTGTTCCGGCAAAATCGGCCGACGAAGAGTTTAAAGCTACGCTGAATTCCAATCTGCGTCAAACAGCCATTCTTGCGAGTTCCGATGCGAAAGCTCTTGCCGGGAAAACCATTGCGGCCGACAGTCTGTCGCAAATCCGCTTAACCTCCGCGAAAGCGTACACACCAAATAAAATCACGTACCAATCGAATAACGCGACCGACGGATTTGCCGTTTTTTCAGAATCATTTTACAAAAACGGCTGGACAGCAAAAATCGATGGAAAAGAAGTACCGATTTATCGTACTAATTACGTGTTGCGCGGATTATTCATTCCAAAGGGCGCCCATCAAATAACTTTTGAATTCAAACCAAAAGTGGTTGAAACAGGCGGTATTATATCACTAATAAGCACAATCATTCTGCTATTGATCGTATGAATCGTGGGAGTGAAATACGCTAAAGAATCAAAAAAGTAAACTCATGAGCGTGCAGCGAAAAGTGCTAATCGTTGCTTATTACTGGCCGCCTGCGGGAGGGCCTGGCGTTCAGCGTTGGTTGAAATTTGCAACGTATTTACGCGAATTTGGTTACGAACCAATCGTGTACGTGCCCGATAATCCAACGTATCCAATTATCGATTCTGGCTTGTTGCAAGAAGTTCCGAACGACATTCGAATCGTTAAAAAGGCAATTTCTGAACCCTATAAATTTGCTGCTTGGTTTTCATTAAAGCGAACCCGAAAAATTAGCAGCGGACTCATTCCCAAGAAACAATCGCTCAAGGATAAAATCTTATTGTGGATTCGAGGCAATTTGTTCATTCCCGATGCACGTGTTTTGTGGGTAAAACCCTCGGTCGAATTTCTCGAACAATTCATTCAAAAAGAACAAATTAAGCTGGTAGTTACAACCGGACCGCCGCATTCTTTACATCTGATCGGAGCTAAACTTAAAGAGCGTAAACTCAATGTAACGTGGATGGCCGATTTTCGAGATCCGTGGACAAGCATCGGCTATCACAAAGATTTACTACTCACTTCTTGGGCAGCGAAAAAACATAAACGATTAGAAAAATACGTGCTCGACTCCGCAGATCATCTTTTGGTTACCAGCTCAGGAACCAAAACCGAATTTCAAGCGCTGACACAAACACCTATTTCGGTGATAACCAATGGTTTTGATTCGTATGAAATAGAACCTGCTCCAGTCGATAAAAAATTCAGTCTAGCTCAGATTGGTTCCTTTTTAGCCGATCGCAATCCAGAAATTCTGTGGCAAGCACTCGCCGAATTAATTCGCGAAAACACCGACTTTGCCAAAGTGTTCGAACTAAAAATAATCGGAGCCGTTTCACCTATTGTTGTCGATAGCATCAAGAAAAACGGACTTACAGATTACGTTAACTTATTCGGATATTTACCACATTTAGAAGCTGTTAAGCAGCAGCGAGCGTCGCAAGTATTGTTACTCATTGAAATCGATCGACCCGAAAGTAAGGTCATTATTCCTGGGAAATTGTTCGAATACCTCGCAGCGCAACGACCTATTTTAGCGATAGGTCCGGAAGGTGCCGACTTTCAATCGATTCTCGAGAAAGCAGGCGCTGGCCGATTTTTCAATTATGCCGATAAAATTGCACTTAAAGCATATATTGGTTCGTTATTTTCTGATTTTCAATCGGGTAATTTAGTTGTAAAACCATTCGATATTCAGCAATTTAGCAGAAGATCGCTCACTAAAAATCTGGCAGAATTGCTCGACACGCTATGGGAATCGTAATCAAACAAACGTCGGGAAATTTCTTCATAACCTACTTTGGATTTGCCATCGGAGCGCTAAATGCTTTGTTTTTATACACGAATTTCTTAGAAAAGGAATATTACGGATACACGCAATATTTGTTATCAGCCGCAAATATTCTCATGCCTTTTATGGCATTTGGCGTGCATTCGAGCTTGATTCGTTTCTTTAGTCGATGTACTACTGAAAAAGAAAAAGACCAATTATTGAGCTTTGTAGTTGTACTTCCGTTGCTCATCAGCGCAGTCGTGGGCGTTTTATATGGTTTGTTTAGCGAGCAGTTTGTAACTCATTTTCTGAGTCCGAATATGGATGTGTCCAAATACCTTTGGATGATTCCGGTTGTCGGGCTTTCTATGGCGTACTTCGAGATTTTTTACGCCTACGCCAAAGTGCACTTACGCTCAAATCTCGGAAATTTTTTAAGCGAAGTTCTTGTTCGTCTGGTAGTTATGGTCATGCTTTTTGCAGTGCATTACCAATGGCTAACCACAGAGCAATTTCTCTACGGATTAGTGCTGGCGTACGGTTTGCAAACGATTCTAATGTTTGTTTACGCTATATCCATGCGTCCGCTGCGGTTTCGAATCGGATTTCCACACAATCGTACGGAAATTCTGCAATTCTCTGCTTTTATTATCGTTTCTGGCAGTATTGCTACCTTATTGTTGGATTTAGATAAGCTCATGATTCCGCGCTATAATTCGCCCGAAGCTGTGGCTATTTATGGTGTTGCGGGTTTTATTTCTACAGTAATTGCAGTTCCTGCTCGTGCTATGAATCACATTACTTATCCCATTACAGCTCAGTTAATTGGAGCTGAAAAGTGGGATGAATTGCGAAGTCTGTATCAGAAAAGTGCATTAACGCTGCAAATTATCAGTGGTTTGGTTTTATTGGGAATTTTTCTAAACATCAAACAACTGTATTTGTTGCTTCCAGCAGGTTACGAAACCGGATATTGGTCGGTCATTTTAGTTGGTTTAGCCAAGTTTTACGATGTTATCTTAGGAAACAACAACGCTATTTTGGTTAATACCAAACATTACAAATGGGCACTGACATTCGGAGTAGGAGTAGTGGTACTTATGGTTGTTTTTAACTTG
>JAIXTU010000060.1 GCA_027483785.1 Flavobacterium sp. | reverse complement strand
CAATAACTCCTTGTAACTCTACAAATGTTTCTCCAACATCGTTATAGTGCCAGATTTCTCCTCCAGTGCTCATAACTGCACTAAACGAACCATCAGCATTTTTTACGATTGAATACTGCCAACGTCTATATCCAAGTGACCGCATGTATTCTCTCACATCGCTTCTTTTCGCAAACAACCCACTCGGGTCTGCAAACACGTTTGGGTTTCCGTAGCAGTCATTGAAAACTCGGCATAGTAAAAGATAACTGGTTGGCTTTTAAAGTTATAGTTGATAATAAAAATAGAAGGATAACAAAAAATTAGAGACAATTACGAATACAACACTAAATATTATCCAACTACCAATTCTATTTTTTCTTTTTGGGAGTTTATCAAAATCACGTACTATTTCTTTCCATTGGTCTTGATGATGAAAAATGAAATAATTCCAAACACTGACAATAATAATAGTTACTAGCAATAAACTGCCTTCACCTATATGCGACGTCGGATTTATAAAAGCTTTATAATAATTTATTATCGAAGAAAATACAAAGAGTATTAGGATATCAGTTGCTAAAGAAGCCTTCCAATCACTAAGCCATCTAGAAGGCGATGCCTCAGAAAATTTATATAATTTGTAAAAGAAATAATAATATGCTGATTTCATATGTCAGTTAATCTCTTGGATAAAATCCTAAAATAGCTCTATCTCTATTCTGAACTTCGGCAGCTCTTTCGAGAGCGACGGGCCATCCTCCAGGATAAAATGCATCAACTCCAAAATACAATGCGCCGGCAAAAGGATTTACCCAAAGCCCATAAACTCCCATCCCAGTATTTAAAGCTGCTTTACTAGGGTGTACGGCATTAGGTGAATTGGGGTTATTTTGATGAATCATCATCCCCCTTATGTCCACAGCCACTCCAATACCTAGAGATAACTTACCTAATAAATTACCCACTTTGCTGATGTTGTATGTTGTAGCGAATTGATTTCCTCTCCAAGCATTTCCATAATATTTTGGGCTAAAACCTCGATTGGTTGTAGCTAATCTAAATGAACCTTCTCCGGTTTCAAGAGCAGACGCCGTAGTGCCAAAAACTGCATTAGCCCGACCCGCAAACGTGTACCAATTGCCACTTCCATTACCGTGACCACTTGACACACCAACAAATCCTCCGCCACCGCCGCCACTTGCTCCGCCAGCACCACCGCCACCGCCGCCACCAAGACTAATTTCTGATAATTCTACAAAAGTGTCGCCATCATCGTTATAGTGCCAAGTTTCTCCTCCACTTGTCATTACTGCACTGAACGAACCGTCGGCATTTTTTACAATTGAATACTGCCAACGTCTATATCCTAGTGAGCGCATGTATTCTCTCACATCTTTTCTTTTTGCAAACAACCCACTCGGATCTGCAAACACATTTGGGTTTCCGTAGCCAAAGTGGTAAGGCGCGTGTTCGTATTGCAACTCGGCGAGTAAATCTACACCGGTGAAGCGTCCTATCGCTGGGTCGTAAGCGCGAAAGGTCATGGCGTAGTTGTTTTCGCTGATGTCTTCCTGAAACTCTTGACCGTTGTAAAGATACTTATAATTTCCGGGAGCTTCGTCGAGAACGGAAGCAGGTATGTTGCCTAATGCTATGCCTTGTTGTTGGGCTTGCCAATCGCGCCGTGTTGCGCCGTAATTTTTATGTGTAAGTCCGTACGGATATAAACCATCATAAGCCAAGGTTTGTAGGTTTGGAGTGCTGGTTGTTGAGGCGTTAGTGTACGAAAGACGCACATTACCCAAATGGTCTTTAAATTGGTACACGTATTTAAATACACTTTGGTTGTTGCTTACTAGATGCGTCACATAGCCCTCGGATGTTGGAAAAAACTGCAGTACGCCATTTTGGTATTGCAGCCCGTTCCAATACTCGTGGGTCGTTGTAACTGCTTGCGCCGAAGTAGTTCTTTTTTCCACCTTATTTCCTTGACCGTCGTAAATGTAGGAAATAGTTTCGCCGGTTGCGAATTGAATTCGGAGTGGTTGGTCGAGATGATTGTAGCGAATGCTTGTAATCTTTTTATTTTCATCTCGAATTAAACTTCCCGTAACGATGTCGTATTCATAGTCATCTTCGGTATCTACTTGCGTTGCATCATCGATAAAGCCATACGAGTCCAATGACTGATCACTTACTTTCATAAGTCTATTGGAATTTGGAGCATAGGTATATTGTAGGTCATCAATGAGATGTGCTCCGGTTGAATCGTCGTATTCTCCCGTTCTGTAAATAGAGGTAATATTACCCGCTTTATCGTATGCTACGGTTTCGTTATAGGAGTTTCGAATGGGATTACTTGCGTTTGGCTGCTGATAAATGGCGTTTGTAAGGCGGTCTTTATCGTCGTATGCGAAGCTGTATTTTCTTAGTACGGTATCAGCGCTTGAGCGCCAATAGATTTCAGATACATTTCCGTTATATTGCTTCTCAACTACGCCGGCTGCAGGATACCCTAGTGCAGTTGCATTGTCTTGATAGCGCAATGAAAATGCAAATAAGTCGACCGGTTCACTCGAATTACTTGATTGTAAGTTATTAATTTGATTGATTTCGCTCAACCAACCTCGTTGGTTATATCGGTAATCTATTTTTTGGTAGTATGCTTGACCCACTACGCCGCCTACGAGTTTACTTTCCATAGCTCCTAAATCATTATAGGTAGGAGCGCTCATCAGCTCTTCGGGTAAGTCGTTAATCTGATGTGTTACCCTGGCAATACGTGATTGGTTATTATATGTTAAACGTTCTGTTACAGTTAGTGGAGTTGCTGTAGCATCTTTAAGAAACGTACTTTTTAAAGCACTAATTTGACCAGTAAATGCGTTTAAAGTGATATCTTGATTTGCTGTTCTTCCGCTTACAGCTCCTACAGACCTTTTTGCAAGTATAAAACCTTTATTGGTATAATACTGGTAGGTTAAAACACCAGCATTTGCCGATTGGCTGTCGCAAATTCTTGTCCAGTTAGCAGTAGGTAGTCCTTTTGGTCGTCTTGTCGTGTTATTATAAAAATTTGAAACACCCTCTACAGTTATTGTTTCGGCAACTGTAAAATTAGGCTGTATCGTGTAATCATCGTAGTAGTTTACGCTAAGAATATGGTGCCCTGTTGTAGGCCAAGTATTGTTTGTATAATAACTGCCGATGTTATTTATCGTTGTAAAAGTGGTTGTTTTTCGTTCTGATGCGCTAGTCGCCGTATTGTAAACTGCACCTTGCCGCGATACTCTAGTACTTGAATTTATTGTGGCGTTTGAGAATGCTGTTAACGCCACTCTATTCATCGGGTCGTATTTCGTGTGTAGCCAGCCTTTAGAGTCGCCTGAAAAAGGATTGCTAACGGGTCCAACCGCTGCAATTCGGTTTAAACGATCATAAAGAAGATACTCCCATCCTTTTCCTGGTATTCTCTTCTCAACTAGATTATTTCTGTAATCGTATAAGTATTGATAACATAAATTGTTGAGAACTTCTGAAGATATAGTAGTATTTACATCTACATTCGGTGGTATTACAAAGCTCAGATTTTCAAAATCATCGTAGACATAATAAGTGTCCACTTTCTGGCACACGGAAGTTCCTGGTAATGGTGGTAAGAACGTTCTCGAAACGAGTAGTTTACCTGCTTGGTTATAGAAGGAAACACTTGTGTTTAATTCTCCATCATTGGCAATCCAGTTCTCATTTCTAGTAACAATTTTAATCAAAGAGTTTTCAGGAAATAGCACTTGTTGATTTAAACTGGCTGTAAAAGCAGCACCGACTGTAGTTGTATTAGTAATGGTAGCAGTGATTTTTCTGACCTGATCGCTGGTTATGTTAGTAGATAATGTAGTTCGTACTGTGTGTTTTATATTTGATTGCAAAGACCAGTCGAAGCCTGGAGCACTTTGTTCTAGTATCGTTGATTCGAGATTTTTGTCGAAAACAGTTTCGTAAAAAGGGTAAGAATTACTAGGCATACTGCCCGTAAGTGAACTGTAGAAAGTGGCTTGTTGGCTTTCACTATTTGGATTAAAAGTTAAACTGCTATTTTCAGCATGTGGTAAAAAGATTTTGGGTGTCCGTCCGTGTCTATCAAATTTTGAAAATTGAACAAGGTCCTTGGAATCTGTGCTAGCTTTTATTAGGCGAGTTTGGTCTAATCTCAACCAAGAATCGTAGTGGCGAACAACAATGTCTGCCTGCGCTTGCGTTGGATTTGTGAGTACAACAGTTGTTGGTTGTTTATATATCGTTTCAGTAACAGTAACGCCTTCTGACGATGTATGAAACACATATGAATAGGATTTAAGGATATTTCCATCTTGATCTGTTACCTGGCTTAAACGATTACTGTCATTGTTAAAGTAAGAAAAGTTAAATAAGTCTCCTCGGGAGTCGATCATAGTTCTAATGCCAACAAGTGGTTCATAAACATATCCAGTAACAAATGCGTTGGCAAGGGCAGACTCGGCTCTTAAGGCATTTAAAGCAGCAATTACCGCAGAACTGTTATTAGCAATATTGGTAGCATTTTGAAGATTACTAATTCTAGAGGAAGGAATTGAAGAAAAGGATAGGTTTTCAATTTTTGCTACAACAAGCGTTTTATTATACCCATAAATATAGCTAGTAACGATTCCGCCGGGTTGCCTAGTTTCGATAGGATGTCCGAATTCGTCGTAGCGCAATACTTCTGATTCAATATAAAGCGGCGCCGTAGCTTTAGATTTTTCTGTTCGCGACGGCAAGAAAGAAACATTATTAGAAAAAGTATTCGCATAAGTAATCTTCTCTGCTGCTGTTAAATTACCATTTACTGTTGTTCGCTTTTCTGCTAAAAAAGCGACTCTATTTTGTTGGTGGATAGAATTGCCGCTGTGATAAAAGAACTGATTTACGGTTGTTTCATTTGTTCCATTGTCGGTAGTCGTTTCCGATTCTACTTGTCGGTTATCTGGGTAGTATGTAAAAGATTGGTTTTCAATAATAGGATTAGCAACTCCTTGAAAATATCTTTTTGTGTTTTGAGTCGCAAGACTCGTCCAGCCAGATAAGATATTGAAGGCATTAACTGAAGACGTTAAGGATGAATCTGCGTTTGTGGTGTATGTAAAGTTTTGTTCTGTTTCAAGAAATCCATCGTTGTTAAATGTTTTAATTTTTGAAATCAGCCCTCTTCTAAAATCATATGCATCTCCGGTGGCAAAATTTGCAATGTCATTTAGATAAGTAGTAAGAACTTGCATCGTATATTCTTTTTTGCCTAGACTAGGAGTAATAACTGTTACTTCGCGGTAGTCGACTAAGTTCCGGTCGTAAAATGCCTCAATATTATCTACATAATTTAAATTGCCTAACATAAAAACTCCAGAACTCATTCCTGCAAATTCTCCAGATGAAAAATTGTAGTCATAGAGAGTCACATTTTCAGCTCCGCTGTAACTACGTAATAATTGTCCTGATGACAGGAAGTTATTGAGTTCTGTGGTGTTTTTAAACGAAGCGGTTTCTTTTATACGAACTCCTCCTCCAAATATTCGGTTAGGTTGTTGTGGATTTGGAACTTTTTTATGAATTGTAACTTCGCCGTTACATGGATATCCGAATATGTGTGGAACGATATCAATTCTATATTGTCCCGCATTTAATTGAATTTCCTGTCCATAACAATATCCTAGATTTCGAGCATTCCGGTCTAATCCTTGGAGCAATTGCCATGCCGAAGAGCTATTTTGTCGATAGTACAGTTTAAATTCAGGTGTGTATGTAATATTATAGAAGTCTCCATTCGCGTCGGTTAATGGAGCAGAAGATACGGTATAGCTTTGAGAAATAGCATCTATGGCTAAAGTTTCATTACTAGTTAAGGTAAAAATTAGATTATTTACCGAATTTAAAAATAACTGATTTGCAAAGAATTCATAATTGTAGCTATGATCGTATGCAGCGTTTCTGTAAGATTCAGGGTTGACATCCGGTATATATTCGAAGAACGTCCGTTCTTCGGGCGTTTGAGGCGGTATAACACGTGTGGTGTATTTCGAGTATTGATTGGTTTCAAAAGCATAGTATTTGACACCTCCTGTTTGATTTTCAATGCTTTGCAAGAGACCGTTTTGAGCAAAATCTCTAACGTTTGGCAATTGATCTAACGGGCAATCTAATCCTGTTGGATAACCAAAATCATCGTATCCAATGCTTTCTTGAGGGAGTATGTTGTTGTAAGTAAATTTATATGAATCAATCACTTGGTTTAGAGGCGATCGAATTGTCATTTGATTCGTCGTAAATTCAACGGTCTTTTTGATTTGCGAATGAATATCCTTTAACGCTACTGTGATTAGTTTTGAATTTGTGTAAGTAACCTCCAAAGTTCCATGCCCTGTACTTGTTATTGTCGAAATTCTATTTTCGTTTGTAGGTCTTGATATTGTGCCACCGGGGAAGTTGGTATATTGTATACTGAGAAGTAGATTGTTGTTTGCGTCAAAGATCGTATTTAGATGATAAGCACTTTTGTAAATGAAATTGCTCATCGCTGTAGTTACTGACTGGTCGGTTACGTTAAATATATACTTGATGCCTTTGTTGTCAAAAATGGTAAATCCTGTAAAGAAAGGTGCTGTACTGGAAGGATTTATAAGGTCTATTTTGAACGTTTCATCGGTATTACTTACGACGACAGGAGTCAAAATTCCGTTTTCTTTTTTTATTAAAAACGTCCCCAATTTCCCTCCAAAACTGAATTGATAAATATCGTCAAAAGTGTCGTTAGAATTGTATAAATCTTGCGTTCCTATGACTTTTCTCGTAACTACTCCGCCTCCTGTAAAGACGTTCCATCCCTTGCCAACATTCCCTCCAGAGTTTCCAAATCTAACATCGGACGGGTGATATGCCATAATAACATTTGCGCTTACAAAGCTTGAGTACGTTGGTAGTGAAAATATGGGTAGCGAGATGTCGGGAATTCCGGTTTGTAAAGACACTCTATTGTCTTCAAACAGCATTAAACTACGCAACTCCGGACTTGGTAATGCAACATCATTGCTTTGAGCAAATGTAAAACTGCCTAAAAATAGGCTTGTTGCTAAGCTAAAATATAATTTGAGGCTAATTTTCATTTTTAATGATTTTTGTAGAGGCTTTTCCTTTATTTGTTTCAACTGTTACTATGTAAATTCCCGCGGGTGCGCTAGATAAGTCAATCGGTTCAATAGAATTTGAGATATTTTTTTGAAAAATTGTTTTACCAGACATATCTGTAACTGCTAAATTTCCTGATTCGTAATCAAGGTCAATTACAATATTGGCAAATGCGTTCGTAGGATTTGGAAATGCCTCTAACTTTAGCTTATTTGGGGTGCTTTGATTTTTAGAAGCAAGTTTTATCAAAACAAAATCTTGCGATTTTGTTTCTTCTTTAAATCCCTTTTTTTTTTTTTTTTTTCTTGTGCCACCAACATAAATGCCATTTTTTCTACTTTTAATAACTCCCGCTAATCCTGTATTTCCATTCTGTGAGAAAAAATCTTTGTCATTGATGTCATATTTTTTGTCTAGATTTAAAATTGCATAATCACGGAATTTCATTCCTCTAGAGTCAGACGTCGCGCTTTCTGTCGTTGCAGAAAGAATTAAATTCTGATTTTCGTCAAAGAACAAAGAGATCGCTGCGTCGGTATAAGTGAAATCAAACGAATGTTCACTAAGTATAGTTCCGTCTAAGTTTATTCGAATTAGCCACAAATCGTCGCCGTTTTTTGAAGGTTTTGTTTTATTTCCTGAAAAGCCGCTATTTGATGTGCCATAGAGTAATAATTCGCTATCCTTCTCGGAAATTATAGCATCTATTAATTGATCATCTCCACTTCCTCCATATTGCTGTTCCCACATCACTTCAAAATTGGAGTTAACCGCCAAGATCCAATAATCGAAGGAGCTTTCGAAAGCATTATTTTTCTTCATCGGGTTTTCACTTGAATTAGAAATGCCTGCTAAAAAGTAGTTATTTCCGGCAACAATAATTTTGCGAAGCAGATCGGAAGAATTACCTCCGTAAATCCTTTCTTGTAATACATCTCCCGTAGGGCTCAGTTTTAAGACCCAATAATTTTCAGTATTCGAGTCATTAAACTCCGATGTTCCTTTGGAAGTGTTTGCTCCAATCAAAAAATCGCCATTACGCAGCTGTATGATGTCTGAGAGTGTTTCGTTTCCTGCATATCCGTATGTTTTTTGCCATTCGACCGCACCAAATGCATTCAATTTAATTAGTAATATTTGCGTTCCTGTTGCATTCTCGCGTCTTTCAGATTTACTTTTTGTGAAATCTTCATTAGTAGTAATTCCGCCCAGTAGATAGCCTCCATCACTAGTGAGGATACAATTCTTCAGCCTTTCAGCACCAGTCGTTCCAAATGTTTTTTGCCATT
>JAIXTU010000329.1 GCA_027483785.1 Flavobacterium sp. | reverse complement strand
TGTTACGCGACGAAATACCGAAAAAATGGTTCCAACAGAAACGTTTACATCGATGTTACTGCTGCCATCGAGCGGATCCATTAAAACTACGTATTTGCTGTTGTGGTTGTTGTCGGGACCAGCAACGGTAATAAAGTCGTCGTTCTCTTCAGAGGCAATTCCGCAAACAATTTCTCGATTTATCAGCGTTTGAATAAAGATATTATTGGCGTAAACGTCGAGTTTTTGTTGATCTTCACCTTGGATATTCTGCTCGCCAGCCGCACCAACAATATCCACCAATCCGGCCTTGTTTACTTTATAATTAACGACTTTTGCCGCTAATCGAATAGAGTTGATGATTCGGGAAAGCTCGCCAGACGAATACTTAAATTCAGCTTGTTTTTCAATAATAAATTCTCCGAGCGTTTTGTTGCGTTCTTCCATAGCGAAATCGTTGTAGTTGGGTGCAAATATCGTAATTTAAACTACGCTTGTTTCTAAAACAGCATAAAGAAACGTTTGTTTTTGTTGAAGAAGCGGCGAAATAGTTTGTTTGTATACTTTCCGACGACAATTCGCTTCGAAAGAGTTCCTGTGAAATGAAAGTTATTTAGCTTCGATTCACAAATATCAGCAGTAATAGCTCCATTTTCACACTCAAAATTGCTACAAACCGTATATTTGCCGCTCAATTGATATAGCCGTTATTTAATCTGCTGCTAAACGGCAAAAGCAGGATTCTAAAACATGAAAGTATTCAAATTTGGCGGTGCTTCTGTGAAAGACGCCGCATCGGTAAGAAACGTTGTGAGCGTTTTGCAACAAGTAGGTGCAACAGACACTTTAATTGTAGTTTCGGCAATGGGAAAGACAACTAATGCCTTAGAAGTAGTTGTCAAAAACTATATTTCTCAGTCTGCTGAACTCGAAAGCGCACTCAACGACGTCAAGAAATACCATTTTGATATCCTAAACGATTTGTTTCCAGATAGCAATCACGCAGCGAATCAAAAAGTTAACGCGCTTTTCAATGATTTGACTGATTTCTTAAAATCCAATAAATCTTCAAACTACAACTACGTTTACGATCAGATTGTGAGTTTTGGAGAATTAATTTCGTCGGCAATTTTATCGTATTTCCTCGCTGAATCCGAAATTAGAAATACTTGGCTCGACGTACGCGAATTAATTGCAACCGACAATAATTACCGCGATGCAACAGTAGATTGGGATACTACTCAACGCCAAATTGCCGTAAAAATAAGTCAGTACGGAATCTACGTTACGCAAGGATTCTTGGGCGCCGACGACAATAACTTCACAACTACCTTAGGTCGCGAAGGCTCCGATTATACCGCGGCAATCTTTGCTTATTGTTTGAACGTACAATCGGTTACCATTTGGAAAGACGTTCCGGGAGTTCTAAACGCCGATCCGCGCTATTTTGAAAATGCGCAAATGTTGCAACAAATTTCGTATCGCGAAGCAATCGAATTGGCGTTTTACGGCGCCACAGTAATTCACCCTAAAACGCTCCAACCGTTACAACGCAAAGAAATTCCGTTGCACGTAAAGTCGTTTGTAAATCCGTTATTACCCGGAACTACTGTATCAAAAGGAAAAGACTTATTTCCAAGCATGCCGTGCTTTATTGTAAAGAAAAACCAATATTTAATTTCGCTTTCTTCATTAGATTTTTCTTTCATCATGGAAGATCACATTGCTGGCGTGTTTGCACTTCTTCATAAATACAAGATGAAGGTCAGCTTAATTCAAAACTCTGCGATTTCATTCTCACTGTGTTTGGAAGATAAATTCGACAACTTTCAAAAACTGCGCGCCGAGCTTTCAAAGCAATTTAAAGTGTACTACAACGAAAACGTCTCGCTTTACACCATTCGTCACTTTACCGAAGAAGCTGCTGCAGAAGTAACTGCAGGCAAAACCGTCATGATTAAGCAAGCCAGTCGCGAAACTATTCAAATCGTAACGAAAGAATAGCCACCCAAGCGTCTTTCTGAAAAATCGGTATTCTACAACGTAAAAATGCGAATCACTAAAAATGAATTCGTTCTTTTGACGTTTGTAATCATTGGTTTCGCTCATCGGTGTCGAAAATGCACGTTCAATCCGGCGTTTTCAAACTTAAATCCAAGCAGATAATCGACTATTCATGAAGAAAGAATGGCTTGTAGTAGTGTTGCTCTTTTGTTGCTGGATGTCTTCGGCACAAAATGAATATTCGCTGCGACGAGAAACCACTTTTTTTGTTGAGTTGGATAGTCTTCAAATCGATAGTACAAGTATTCGAAAAATCGACTTTGAAATTTACGACGAAAATAATCGACCCTTGCCGGAACAAGCTTTTCGAGTCGATTTTTCCCGCGCGCGACTTTACATACTCGATCCCGCGCTGAAAAACACTCAGGTTTTGGTGAAGTACAGTAAATACCCCGATTTTCTTACGAAATCGTATGTGCGTTATGCGCCAGAAAAAGTGCTGGGAAACGTGGCAACGACTGCAAACTCCGAACCACTTCGCAATATGCGAACACCGTTTGAAGGGCTGTCTACAAACGGAAGCATTACACGTGGCGTTACGGTTGGAAACAATCAGAATTCGGTGGTAAATTCTAATCTCGATTTGCAGATTTCGGGAAAGCTATCCGATAAAGTTTCGTTGCGCGCCAGCATCCAAGACAGCAATATTCCTTTACAAGACAATGGCTATAGCCAACGACTCGACGAATTCGATCAAATATTTATTGAACTCGCAGGCAATAAATGGAACATTCGAGCAGGCGATTTGTTTCTGGAAAACCGTTCGTCGCGATTCTTAAATTTCAGCAAAAAAGTTCAAGGCGTTCGCGCTGGATTTAGATTTGGCGATGAATCGGCTACCACCGACGTGTTTGCATCGGCGGCTTTGGTTCGAGGAGCTTACGCGAGAAGTACATTTACCGGAACCGAAGGCAATCAAGGGCCGTACAAACTTACGGGTCCGAATGGCGAACCATTTATACTCGTAGTTAGCGGTTCGGAACGCGTTTTTGTGAATGGAATTCAGTTAGAACGCGGCGAGAACAATCAATACGTCATCGACTATAATGCTGGCGAAATTACGTTTACATCGCTGTTTCAGATAACATCCGAAATGCGGATAAATGTCGAATATCAGTATGCCGAACGAAACTTCACAAGGTTGGTAACCTATGCTGGTGCAAACCACAGCTCGGAAAAATGGAATGTAAGCGGCGCAATTTATTCGGAAAACGACGTAAAGAACCAACCTTTACAACAAAATTTATCTCCCGAGCAAGCGGCTGTTTTAGGTAATGCGGGCGACGACGATCAGTTGATGGTGGCGCCTTCTGAAAACGAAGAACCTTTCGATGAAAATAAAATTCAATATCGAAAAGAAATTGTGAATGGAGCTACTATTTTCGTGTATTCTACCAATCCAACCGACACGCTTTTTAGTGTTCGTTTTACCGATGTTGGCGCAGGAAATGGGAATTATCAATTGCAGTCGACTGCCGGAACTGGCAAAATATATGTTCATGTTGCGCCAAGCAACGGAGTAAAACAGGGCAGTTTCGAGCCTGTGGTAAAACTAATTGCGCCTCAAAAATTGCAACTGGTTCAGGTGTCGGGCGGGTATCGAAACGGCGAAAACACTACGGTTCAAGCCGAATTTGCAGGTAGTTTGAACGATAAAAATCTTTACAGTTCTTTAGACGATGCCGACAATGCCGGTGTAGCGTTTCATATCGATGCGGCGCAAATGCTATTCAAACGAAAGTTTAAAACACAAGTTTTTGCAGGAGCGCAGTACATTGGCGAGCGTTTCCGTACGGTGGAACGAGCAGTGAGTATCGAGTTTAACCGCGACTGGAACGTAAGTACGCAGCTGGGCGATCAGAAATTGGTGTCGGCCGGCTTTACTACCAATCTCAACCAAAAAGGCAGCGCTACGTATAAAATCGAAACACTACAGTTTGGCAGTTCTTATTCAGGATTTCGCCAACTTTTCGATGCTCAAGCCAATCGTAACAACTGGCAGTTTTCGCAAAAGTTTAGCTATTTAAAAACTACGGCCAATTTCGCCAATTCGAGTTTCCTCCGAAATCTGAGTCGCATTTCGTATCGTCCAACTAAAAAAGTTTGGATTCATGCAACGCATGCCGCAGAAGACAACAGCGAACGTTTGAAAGCTACCAATCAATTGAGTAATTTGAGTCAGCGCTTTAACGAATTTGGCGGTCGGGTAGGAGTGGGCGACAGCCTAAAAGTATTTGTGGAAGGCGGCGTTTTGTTGCGTTTAAACGATTCGCTGGTAAATCAACGTGTGAGTCGAGTCAACCAATCGCTGACGTATTTATTGCGTTCGCGCGTTTTTCAATCCGAACTGCAGGATTTGATGTTGTTTGCGAGTTTCCGAAAACTTACGTTCGAAGATAAAACGCAGCCAGCCATTCCGTCTTTAAACAGCCGAATTGCCTATAACGGGCGGTTTTTAAATCGTCTTTTAGTGTTGGGAACTACCTACGAAAACAGCTCGGGAACTGTAGCCCAACAAGAATTCTCTTATATCGAAGTCGACCCCGGACAAGGCTTATATACCTGGAACGATTACAACAATAACGGAGTTAAAGAACTGGAAGAATTCGAAATTGCACCGTTTCCCGATCAGGCCATTTACCTGCGGGTTTTTCTTCCCAATCAGATTTTCGTTCCTTCGCATGTTAACCGACTCAGCCAAAACCTCACCCTAAATTTTGCAGCTTGGAAAGGCTCGGGAGGTTTTTCGAAGTTTCTTAAAAAAATAAGCAATCAAACCTCATTTATTACAGAGCGAAAGATCAGACGATCGGGTTCCGATTTCGATTTAAACCCCTTTGGTAGTTCGAGTTCCGACGTACTTGGGCAAACACGCACCTTCAGAAACAGCTTATTTTACAATCGCGGTAAGCAAAACCACAGTGTAACCTTTAATGCAACAACGAGCGCCAATATTACCTTCATTAGCAGTGGTTTACAAGAAAATAAGTTGCGAGGCACGCAGTTATTGTATGCGCATTTAGTTCAAAAAACTTGGTTATTTAGTGTTCAAGTTGATCAGAATAAGCAAAAAAGTACCGCTCAAAATTATTTGAATCGTAGTTTCGAGATCACAGGATACGAGTTCGAGCCTAAAGTTTCATACTTGTTTTCAACTAACGTAAATTTCGATATTTCTGCTGCTTACGGCGAAAAGGAAAACACCTTGGGCGCGGAGGCTTTTTTAGTTCAGCGAAAGCTAACTTTAGCATTTAATTGGAATACAGGAACTAAGTTAACGGCAAACGGCGAGTTTAACTTAATTGGCAACAATTATCTCGGTGAGGCCAATACAGCCGCGGCTTTTCAAATGCTCGAAGCTTTGCAACCGGGTCAGAATACAACCTGGCGTTTGTCGGTACAAAAAAGTCTAACGGGCTTTTTAGATCTAACGCTTAATTACCAAGGTCGCAAAAGTGAATTGTCTTCTGCAATTCATACGGGAACAGTTCAACTGCGGGCACATTTTTAGGTGTTTTAAATCCAGAAGTAAGCATTTTCGTAAATAAAAAACAGAGATTTAATATTTGTAAAGATACAACCAAAGCTAATTTTTCTATTTTTGTGCACAATGAAAAGTACGCGACGATTTTACGGATTTTTGTTATTCGCACTACTTTGTAGCAGCGCTGCTGTAGCTGCACCTCCCGGTGGTGGTCCGCCTCCTCCTGCTGGCCCGCCTATTCCGGTAGGTTTCCCCTTTCATTTAAGTACTCAAGCGCTATTTGGTATACTTGTTTTATGCTATTCTTTGTACCTGATTTTCAAGTATAATAAACGCTCGGTTAATAGAACTTAGGGCGCGCCGGCAAAATCATTTGCTGGAAATCCCGTGAAATTTTGCCGTCCCGTTTTCCGCTGTAGTCCTCGCTCGCCTGGCGCAAGGCCAACGCTGTCGCTGTGGGCTGTCGCTGCAACCGGTCGCGCGGCGATCGTTACCGAATAAAAAGTGCATAAAAAAAGCTGCGTTTGTTACGCAGCTTTTTTGAAAGTTTCAAATTCTTACAAATCGAATTTAATTCCTTGTGCTAAAGGCAAACTTGTCGAGTAGTTTATCGTGTTGGTTTGTCTTCGCATATACACTTTCCAGGCATCCGAGCCGCTTTCTCTTCCACCACCGGTTTCCTTCTCTCCACCGAAAGCTCCTCCAATTTCCGCTCCAGAAGTTCCAATATTTACGTTAGCTATACCACAGTCGGAACCTGCTGCCGATAAAAATTGTTCGGCTTCACGCAAGTGAGTGGTCATAATTGCCGAAGACAATCCTTGAGCTACTCCGTTCTGAATTTCAATGGCATCTTCAACACTTCCCGAATATTTCAATAAGTATAAAATTGGCGCAAAAGTTTCGTGCTGCACGATTTCAAAACTATTGTCGGCTTCTGCAATAGCGGGTTTAACATAACATCCACTTTCATAACCTTCACCAGTTAAAACGCCACCAGGAACAATAATTTTTCCGCCTTGTGCTACCACAGCTTCTAAAGCCTGTTGGTACGTTTTTACCGCGTCGGTATCGATAAGTGGTCCAACATGGTTGTTTTGGTCAAGCGGATTTCCAATGCGAAGCTGTCCGTAGGCAGCAACAATAGCATCTTTAACTTGTTCGTAAATGCTATCATGGATAATTAGTCGGCGTGTCGATGTACAGCGTTGTCCGGCCGTTCCTACGGCTCCGAACACAGCACCAATCACAGTCATTTTAATATCCGCATTTGGCGTCACAATAATTGCGTTGTTTCCACCTAATTCGAGTAACGATCGGCCCAAACGTTCGGCAACAGTTGCGGCAACGATTTTCCCCATACGTGTTGATCCGGTAGCCGAAACCAAAGGAACGCGTTTGTCTTTTGATAGCAACTCGCCAATTGTATAATCGCCTGAAATTAAACAAGAGATTCCTTCGGGCATATTGTTTTCAGCTAAAACTTCAGCGATGATATTCTGGCAAGCTACGCCGCAAAGGGGTGTTTTTTCACTCGGTTTCCAAACACAAACATCGCCACAAACCCAAGCAAGTGCCGTGTTCCAAGACCAAACGGCCACCGGGAAGTTAAAAGCAGAGATAATTCCAACAATTCCAAGCGGATGATACTGTTCGTACATACGGTGCGCCGGACGTTCAGAATGCATGGTCAATCCGTGAAGTTGTCGAGACAAACCAACTGCAAAGTCACAGATATCGATCATCTCTTGTACTTCGCCTAGTCCTTCTTGCAACGATTTCCCCATTTCGTAAGAAACCAATTTTCCCAAATCGTCTTTCTTTTGTCTGAGTTTCTCTCCAAACTGGCGTACCAACTCACCGCGTTGAGGTGCTGGCATCAATCGAAACGACTTGAAAGCTTCCGCAGCAGTCGAAACCGCCTTTTCGAAATCGGCGTCAGTCGATGCACGCACGCTTCCAATGAGTTTTCCATCTACTGGAGAGTAGGAGTGGATTAATTCGCCCGAGCTGAAGTTCTGTCTTCCTGTAGAAGTTCCTTCATTTTCGGCTAATAGGCCTAGATTTTTAAGTACATTTTCAATTCCGAAATGTTGAGCAGTATTGTTCATTTTTAATGGATATTCTTTATGATTTTAAATAGGTTTTTAGTTTTAGTTCGGTACCGTCGAATTCTGCGTAAGTAAAAAACTGAATCCAATCGCCAAGATTTACGTAAGTAGCCTGGTTTCCTAAATCGAACGTCATTGGGAGATGGCGGTGTCCAAAAATCAGGTAATCGTAATGTTTTTCTTGCAGTTTTCTTTTGCAGTATTGAATGAGCCATTCGTTATCCGGGCCGTGAAAAGTAGCGTCTTCAACTCCGGAAATTAATTTATTTTTCACAGACAAATATTGTGCAATTCTCACGCCGACGTCGGGATGCAGCCATCGGAAACACCAATTAAAAAAAGGATATGTGAAAACTTTCTTCATTCGTTTATATCCCTTGTCCCCAGGTCCTTTGCCATCACCATGACCAATTAAAAATTCTTTGTTTCCGAAGGTGAAAGGGGTTGAATCGCGATAGATAGGGATTTGCAGTTCGGTTTCGAAATAATCGCGCATCCACAAATCGTGATTTCCAACAAAAAAAAAGATTTCAATATCGGCGTCTTTTAACTCTGCGATTTTTCCCAAAACGCGAATAAAGCCTTTAGGAACCACGGTTTTATAGTCGAACCAAAAGTCGAATAAGTCGCCCACAAGAAACAGATGCGACGCATCGTGCTTTATGGAATCGAGCCAATCGACAAAAAGTCGCTCTCGATTTAGGCTTAAGCTCCGAGTTGGTGCCCCAAAATGCTGATCGGAGGCAAAGTAAACTTTTGTTCTTGGGTTAGTCATACGTAAAATCGAGTACAAAGATACGTATTATCACAGTCGAATTGATTATGTTATAAAGGAAGGAAACTATGTTAAAAATCGGCATTGTGTTACAATTGTTTCTTAAGAAAATGATTTTGTTAAATATTTAAAGAATTGTTACGGAGCTTCAATAATTGCTAAATTTGAACTTTAACCTTGTGTTAACAAAAAGCTCATTCTTTTCCAAAAAAAACGTTTATGAAAAAAATTACTTTGCTGCTTTTTTTGCTGGTTTTTTCAAAGCTGGCGGCGCAAACAGAGGGTTTTGAGTCAGGTATTCCATCCGATTGGGCGGTTATTAACGGTACAAATGGTATCGGGCCGAATTTCCAATGGACGGCTACGCCTACGCCATTTCCATCTACTTTAACCCCTTGCGCCGGATCTAATTCGGCGTTTATTAATTTTGAACAAATCGGAGTTAATATCACGGAGTAATATTGGTTATTTACCATTCAGAGGTTAGTTCCTGCCAATGGTCAACTTCGGTTTCTTGTTCGGCAGTTGGCGTCCGGTGATCAGGGTACGCTTTTTCAGGTGCGCGTGTCGATTAACCCCGCTCAGACCAATCAATCGGCCTTTACCATCGTTCAGTCATTTACTGAATCCGATTTGCAAGATTTAAACGGCGATATTACTGTTTGTGCTGAAAAAGTAGTCGATTTGCCGGCCTCTTTGGTTGGTCAGCAAGTTTACATTGCTTTTGTAAGGGTGTTCACGCAACCAACTAGTGCAAGGGGAGGGGATCGATTTTTGCTTGACAATGTTCGTTTAACCGAGCGCTGTCTCACGCCAAACGGTTTAGATGTGGGCTCAGTTCAATCAACTACAGTTCAACTAACATGGAATAATCCGGGCTTGGCATCGAACTTTGAGATTGAAATTGTACCAGCGGCTTCAGATCCAACGGGTTCGGGTTTTACGGTTACAGCTCCTAATACGAACCCCACTTCATATACTACAACTCCAGCAAATATTGTTTTGCAGGCGGGTACAAATTATAAATACTACGTTCGCGCCATTTGCGGTACAACAGAAACCGTGACAAGTGATTGGGCCGGACCGTTTCCTTTCACTACGTTACCTACGGGTTCGGTTTGTTCGGATCCGTTGCAGGTTGTAACTCTTCCATATCAATCAACAGGTAATACCCTTAATTTCGGAGACGAATTCGACACAGCTCAAGGAACTTTGTGTGGAGCTACTCCAGCAAATACGAATTACTTAGCGGGTAACGAGGTTTTCTATAGTTATACACCAACCGCAGATGGGATTATCAATATTTCCATGACTCCAAGCGGAACTCCAGCAACAAATTCGGGGCTGTTTGTTTATGCGGGTTGTAGTAATGTAGGTGTTAGCTGTATTGCGGGTGTTGCAAATGCACAAGCAACTGTGAGAACCCTCACAGTAAATGTAACTGCTGGAACTACGTACATTATCGTAATTAGTTCAAGCAACACGAATCCTTCAATTGGATACAATTTAATTATTCAGAATCAATCCTGTACTCCTCCGCCTGCTACTTTAGGCGCTTCAGAAATTGGACTTACCAATGCTACGCTTACTTGGGATAATCCCAGTAGCTTTTCTTCTTGGGAGGTAGTAGTTCAAGCCCCTGGGGCTGGAGTTCCTTCAGGTTCTGGAACGGAAGTAACAGCTTTGCCTTATCTGGTAGAAAATTTAACCGCAGCTACAATTTATGAATATTGGGTGCGTGCCGAGTGTATTCCTGGATCGGATCTGTTTACCACTTGGGCAGGTCCATTTGTATTCAACACCTTAGTTTGCGAAGCTACAAGCACATGTAATTATACATTCCGGTTACGAGATTCAGGAAATAACGGTTGGAATAATGGTAGAATGCAAGTGCGCCAAAATGGTATTGTAGTTGCAACATTAGGAAGTACAATAACAAATGGTGGGCCAGTTGATGTATCTGTGCCACTTTGTAACAACATTGGTTTTGATCTTTTTTGGTCGGTAGCCGGAACAGCCCCAAACCAATGTATTGTAGAAGTTATAAATTCTTTTGGACAAACCATCTTTACTAAGCCAGCTAATTCAGGAACTCCGCTCACTGTTTTGTACACTGACGTTGTCAATTGTACTACACCTCGTTGTGATTTAGCGCCTACATCAGTTGCAGTTCCCACGGCCACTTTACTTACAAACTCAGCTGTAGTAACTTGGGTAGCACCAGCTACGGTTTCATGGGATGTATATGTAGTTCCTCAGGGCAATCCAGCTCCTACGGCAAGTACAGTGCCTACTTTTAATGACATTACCGTTGCAGATTTGACGAACCTATCATATAACATGACAGGATTGATTCCAGACACTGCTTACACCGTGTACATTCGAGTGAACTGTTCACCTACAGATTCTCCTTGGAGTACTGGTGTAAACTTCACAACGCTTCCAACTTGCCCTAAGCCTACAGCATTATCTGTGACAGGAATCGGATTAACTGCAGCAACCTTCAACTGGACAAACGGTACGCCAACAGATACAGCGTGGGAAATTTATCTAGTACCTAGCTTTTCGTTAACTCCCCCTGCGCAATTGCCAGCAGTGAATCCTCCAACAGACGCCGGACAGTTGTTGATTCCAGTATCGTCGGGTTCACCATTTACTGTTTCAGACGGAACCTTACAACAAGCTAGGATCTATTATTACTATGTACGTACAGTTTGTCCAGGAGACGATAAAAGTACTTGGGCTGGGCCGATAGTTTTCAACACGATAACTTGCTTGCCTGAAGATAAATGTACCTATCGTTTTGTACTTACCGATGCGGGAGGTAACGGCTGGAATGGCGCTCGTATGCAAGTTCGCCAAAATGGTATTATTGTCGCTACCATTGGAAGTACAATTACTTCGGGAGGACCAACAAATGTAAATGTCCAGATTTGTGATGATATTCCATTTGATTTGTTTTGGAGTGTAGAAGGAACTGCACCTGCGGAAGTTGGGGTTCAAATTCAAAGTCCTTTTACCGACATTTTATTCACCAAAGCTCCGGGAGAAGGAACACCATCAACAGTAATCTACTCTTCTGTGGGCGATTGTACGCCTCCAACCTGTCCAAAACCGACTCCTTTAGCAGTAGATGTTACAACGATAACTTCAACCTCTGCACAACTAACTTGGACAGAGAATGCATTACCGCCACCAGGAGCTACACAATGGGAAGTATATGTTGTTCCAGCAGAAGGAGCTATTCCTCCCGTAAATGGTTCGCCAGTAACAGGTGTAGCACCTTACTATTTAACAAATTCAAATCCTTTTACCGTTGAAGGCTTACTACCTGCAACCACTTACGTGTTTTATGTTCGTTCTATTTGTTCTAGTACTGATGTGAGTACTTGGACAATTTTAGCACCTAGAACTTTCACAACAAAACCACTTAACGACGATTGTGCAGGAGCCATCACGGTTCCTGTAAATCCGACTAGAATTTGCGCACAAAGCTTAAACGGTTCAACACTTGGGGCTACCAGAACATTACCCAACACTCAGCCAGTATGCCAAGGAAATACAGACGACGATGTTTGGTTTACTTTTACTGCTACAAATCCGGTTCACATTATAACATTTAGTAAC
>JAIXTU010000421.1 GCA_027483785.1 Flavobacterium sp. | reverse complement strand
TGCTTGTAAAGCTCAGGATAAAGAAGACGAAGAACTCGCAATTGCTATGTTGAAAGAGTTTTATACTGTCTACAATACGGAATGGGCAACAAATAAAAGCGCGTCACTTAAAAAAAACTTAGATTCTCTAAAAATAAAGTATTGTACTAAGCGACTTATAAACGAAGTAAATGAACCATATCTGGATCACGATATGATTATCAAAGACTTAAGTACTGATCTTGAGCATTTAAAAACATTAACAGTTTCTAAAGCGTTAAATAAAGAAAATACATTTATCGTTTCTTACCTAGCACCAAATACAAATCCACAAGGAGTTGATTACATTGAAAAAGTAACTATTCTCGTTACTGTAGTGAAAGAACAAAAAGACTATAAAATTGATTCAATTAAGTAGAACTCATCTAGCATAGGATTAAAATCCCAATAGCCCAAATTTGCAATCCCCACCTTCAAAAAATATAAAAACACATCTCAACAACGTCTTTTTTAGATTAGTTTTGAAAGTGGTTTTGGTACGCATTGCACCCGAGACGTTAGCGAAACTAATGAAGTAACTTAGTGCTATCGAGATTTAGTCGGTTGAAAAGCACTCTTCGTCAAGATTTTTTTTGGAAACGATACGCCGCAATAGCGATTGACGCGGAAATGGGGCAAAAAACAGCGCGTGCGTACCGCAGTTTTTAAGGGCGACCAACGGAAGCACGCAAAAACGACGGTGCGCCGCAGCTGTTTGCGAACCATTGCAGCAAAAAGCGCGACGCTGCGGTTTACGAAATTTCCAGCACTGCCGCAGCGGATTGCCCAAAAAATTAGTCCCGCATTAACAATCGTTTTTTGAGAATCTGTTACCTTTAGAAGAATTTCCGCGTAAAATCCTTTCCGCAAGGCGTTTGTGCGATAAAATCAGTCGATTGTGAAAATTCTTTTAACAGGCGCTAATGGCTATGTGGGCCAACGTTTACTTCCGGAATTGTTGGCAGCCGGACACGAAGCTATTTGCTGCGTGCGCGACCGAAGTAGGATTGGCTTAGACCTCGAAACGCTCGATAAAGTGAGCATTTGGGAAGTCGATTTCCTGGAAAACGTTCCCGAAAACCCAAACGTTCCGCAAGCCGATGTAGCGTACTATCTCATTCATTCCATGTCGAATTCTACCAATGATTTTGATGCTTTGGAACTGAAATCGGCGCAAAATTTCAACCAATACATGCGCCACAGCGGTGTCAAACAAGTGGTGTATTTGAGCGGTATTGTAAACGACAGCGTTTTATCGAAACACCTGCAATCGCGCAAAAGTGTGGAAGACGAATTGTACCGCGGCCCCGCAGCTGTTACCGTACTTCGCGCCGGAATTATTGTAGGATCGGGTAGTTCGTCGTTTGAAATTATTCGCGATTTGTGCGAGAAATTGCCGGTAATGATTACCCCAAAATGGGTTTTAACCAAAACGCAACCCATTGCTATCCGCGATGTTATTAAATACCTGCTGGGCGTTTTGTTACGTGAAGATTGCATGGGACAATCGTTCGACATTGGTGGTCCGAATATTCTCACATACAAACAAATGTTGCAATTGTACGCCAAAACGCGTGGTTTTCGAATTTGGATTTTCACGGTTCCGGTAATGACGCCGAAACTGTCGAGTTATTGGCTGCATTTTGTAACCTCAACGACCTACAAATTGGCTGCAAATTTAGTGGATAGCATGACGGTTGAAGTGGTTGCTAAAGACACCAAATTACAGCGTTTGCTTGGGATAAAACCTATTTCGTACACCGATGCGATAAAACTGGCATTTGTGAAAATCGAACAAAATTTGGTGATTTCGAGCTGGAAAGATAGTCGCGTGAGTGGTCGTTTGCAAGGAAGTTTGAAGGAATTTGTTCAAGTTCCGCGCTACGGTTGTTTGAAAGATCATCAAAAATTAGAAATTTCAGATGAGCAAGCGGTTTTAGAGAATATTTGGTCGATTGGCGGCATACGCGGTTGGTATTACGGCAATTGGTTGTGGAAAACGCGCGGACACATCGATAAGTTGTTTGGAGGCGTGGGTTTGCGTCGCGGCCGAACACATCCGACCCATTTAGATAACGGCGATGCCCTCGATTTTTGGCGTGTACTTTTAGCCGATAAGGAGCAAAAACGCTTGTTGCTTTTCGCAGAAATGAAGCTTCCGGGCGAAGCTTGGTTGGAGTTTTCGATTGATGAGCATCGGGTATTGCATCAGATTGCCACCTTTAGGCCGCGCGGTTTATGGGGAAGATTGTATTGGTATGCGATGTTGCCTTTTCATTTCTTTATTTTTGACGGCATGATTAAACGTATAGCTGGCAGAAACTAATTTTCAACGTACCATTATGATTAAAAAATACACGCTCGTTTTTTTGCTTTTCGTTGCCTCTCCCCTTTTGGCACAAGTAACCTTAAAGGTAACATCTACGCCAGCAAATACGCCGGCTGGGGCAACAATTTATGTGGCTGGAAATTTTAATGGCTGGAATCCAGCTGATCCGAATTTTATACTCACACCCGATAATTTGGGAAATCTGCAAATAACGATTCCGCAAGGAACGGGAACGGCGGCCTTTAAGTTTACGCGTGGTTCGTGGGCAACGGTTGAAGGCAACGCTACGGGGAATTTCTTGCCCGATCGTACCTTTTCTTGGGCTACGGTTGGCAGTACACTTAATTTATCGATACTTTCTTGGGAAGATTTAGGGGCAGCCGGAAACAACAGCACGGCAGCCTCGAATGTGAGTATTATGAGCACCAACTTTTTTATGCCGCAACTCAATCGCAACCGACGTATTTGGTTGTATTTGCCGCCCGATTACCAAACTTCGACGAAAGAATATCCGGTTTTGTATATGCAAGACGGACAGAATTTGTTTGATGCGGCAACGTCGTTTTCGGGCGAATGGCAAGTAGATGAAACCTTGAATGCGCTTTTTGCTGGAGGCGATTATGGCGCTATAATTGTGGGAATAGACAACGGTGGTGCGGAACGATTGAATGAATATTCGCCGTGGAATAATCCGCAATACGGTGGTGGGCAGGGCGATTTGTATGTTGATTTTATAGCCGAAACACTAAAACCGTATATCGATGCAAATTACCGTACACTTGAGAGTCCGGAAACTACGGCGATTATTGGCAGTTCGATGGGTGCGTTGATTGCAACGTACGGTGCTTTGGCACATCCAGAAACGTTTGGAAAAGTAGGTGCTTTGAGTCCGGCGTATTGGTTTACGTACAGCAATTTCACTTCGTATATCGATGATTTAACAAGCAGTACAAACGATTTAAAATTGTACTTCGTGGCAGGAAATAATGAGTATGCGAATATGGTTACGCACGTTACGACGGTTCGAAACAAGATTGTGGAATCAGGAACAGTACAAAGCAATACGCTTCTGAAATTCGACAGTTATGGAACACATACGGAAAGCTATTGGCGCGGCGAATTTGGCGCTTTGTATACTTGGCTGTTTGCAAACGAAAATTTAGGTGTTACCGATTCGGATAATCAGCAAGTACGCATTCATTCTTCTGCTGATGGCGCCTTACTAGTTAGTAATTTGCCTGCGCCGCAAGAAGCGGTTTTATATGATTTGGCGGGCCGAAAAGTGGCCACTTTTATGTTAGAGAATGGTTTGCATCGCAAATCGGTTGCAGCAGGAATTTATGTGCTGGTTTGTGGAGGAAAATCTTATAAAGTAAAATTTTAACTACTTTTTGTAGTTTTTTTACTACACGATTACGAATAAGATAATTTTTTTGTTAAAATTTTACCGAAACCTACAAAAGCAAACAATTTTTGCTGCTACTTTGCGTTGAGAAAGAAAAGCATTGTACGAATGGAATCTGAAACAAAATTGCGCGGGAGTTTGCTATTTACTTACGGTGTTGTGGGTGCGGCGATTGGTTTGAGTATAATCGGTGCGTTTTTGTATACGGTTCGTAATCCGAATCCACTTTGGGGTTCGTATTGGACCTTACGACCGGTGCTCTCGTGTGCTCTTTCTGGATTTGTGGCAGGCACTGTGCTTTATGCACTTTTGTCGTATCCGTACCGCACTATGTTATGGAGCATAATTGGAAAACTAATTGGCTTGATAACATTTTTCGGTCTCCTCTGGATAGGCATGGCCGCTGGTTTAGCAGGCACTTTCTGGCATTGATAAAATGAAAAAAATGAAAAAAGCCTCCGATTGGAGGCTTTTTTTAAACTGCTAAAACGCTGTTTTCGGCGTTAGCAAATGCATTCCATTGAAAAGCATCTGCTTCTGGTTCGTTTTGATACGTACCGTCTACGTAATACTTGAATTCGTAGTTAGCGTCTTTTGCTACTTCAAAAGTGGCTTTAAAAGTACCGTTTTTTTGTTTTGCAAGAGCGCCTGCTTCAGGACTCCAGCTGTTAAAATCGCCTACTACTGCAACAGTTTGCGCCTCTTTTGCATCGACAGTAAAGGTTACTTTACAAACTGGTTTACTCTTTATAAATTGTTTCTTGATTGCCATAACTTATTAATAGTTAATATTATACGGCAAAGAAAATAAATACCAAGCTAAAAAAAACACGAACTTGCATTTTTGAGACTCTGCTATAAAAACTGTTATAAAAAAACGAATGTCGTATTTCTCAAACGTTTTCCTATTCCGACTTTCTGTAAAAAACGTTTTCAAATTATCGTTTTGGCAAATTGTATTTGTTGGATATTTTAAAAAATTCTATATTTCTGACTGAAAATCTGCTGAAAATGAACACTGAACAACAAGAATTGTATGAAAATGCACGCAAGCGACTTCGCCAAAAGCGGTTTCTGTACTATCATTTTGTTTTTTTCTGTATTGGAAATCTTTTTTCCTTTGTTGCAAATTCGTTTTTCGAAGTAGAGGCGCCTACAAAATGGTGGACATGGGTTTTAGCCACTTGGGTGTTTCTATTTGTTCTTCACTTTGTTGATGTGTATATCACGAAGCGATTTCTCAACAAAAACTGGGAACGCCAACAAATTGAGCGACTCGTAAAAAAACAAGAACAGCGAATTGAACAACTAAAGAACAAAATCGATTTAGATAAACAATAATGAAGCAAATCATACTCATTGCAGCAATTGGCGAAAACAGAGAACTAGGAAAAAATAATGATTTGCTTTGGCACCTACCCGACGATTTTAAGCGTTTTAAAACCTTAACGCTAGAACACGACATGATTATGGGTTACAAGACTTTTCGAAGTTTGCCCAAATTACTTCCCAATCGGAAGCACATTGTGATCAGCGGTAAAAAATTAACATCTGATACAGATCAATTGATTTATTGCGGCAGTTTGGAAGAAGCTTTAAACTACTCAAAAACGAATCCGACTTTTGTAATTGGCGGCGGACAGATTTACAATTTAAGCATTGCAATTGCCGATAAACTAGAGCTGACGCGCGTTCACGGTAGTTTTGATGCAGAAGTTTTCTTTCCCGAAATTCCAACAAACGAGTTTGAACTCGTAAAAAGTGAGTTTCATCCTAAAGATGATAAGCATGCCTATTCCTTCACTTACGAAACATATATCAGAACTTCCCGTTAAACCAACCTTCAAAAAGCCTTTGGTTTTGTAACTTTGACCCAAATTTTATAAATGGCAGAATCAATTAAGCCTTACAAGAATTCTGAACAGTCTAAGAAAGACCAAATCAGAAGAATGTTTGACAACATTTCTTGCGATTACGATCAATTGAATCGAGTGATTTCTTTCGGTATCGACAATGCGTGGAGAAAAAAAGTAATTGAATGGGTCAGTAGAACAAATCCGAAATCCATTCTCGATGTCGCAACCGGAACAGGCGATCTGGCGCTGATGTTCAAAAACTCAGGTGCTAAGAAAATCGTTGGTCTCGACCTTTCACCGGGCATGCTAGAAATTGGTCGAAAAAAAGTTACTTCAGAGGGACTTACTAGTTTGATTGATATGATTGTGGGCGATTCGGAAAAACTTCCGTTTGAAGACAACAGTTTTGACGCGATAACCGTTTCTTTCGGAATTCGAAACTTCGAAGATTTAGAACTCGGACTCAGCGAGATTCGCCGGGTTTTAAGACCAGGCGGCATTTTCGTCATCTTAGAAACATCGGTTCCGACAAAGTTTCCATACAAGCAAGGGTATAAGATTTATACGCAAACACTACTTCCGACCATTGGACGCCTCTTTTCTAAAGACAAAGTAGCTTATCAATATTTATCTGATTCGGCTGCCGTTTTTCCCTACGGAGAAGCTCTAAACAATATTTTGCGAAAAGTTGGGTTTACTAATGTGGTTGCACATCCGCAAACTTTTGGAGTAGCCACTATTTATACAGCAGGGAAATCTTAAGATGCGAAAAAGCCTACTCATTATCGTTTTATTTATGCCGCTTCTCGCGAAAGCGCAATTTCACATGTTTAGTAAAGATCCAATTATCAATTTGGAGAACTTTGACAATCAACGTGTGCATTGGGGCTATTTTCTTGGATTTAATTCATACGATTTTAAATTCGAATATAAGAATGTAGGTCCGGATGTTTTGGTAAATTCAACAATCGGATTTAACGTTGGTCTGGTCGGAAATTTACGCCTTCACGAACATATAGACTTGCGTTTTGAACCCGGTTTGTATTTCAACCAACGAAATCTCACTTTTCCAGGGATTGCGAATCCTGTCGATGCTTTACGCGAAGTAAAATCGACTTATCTTCACTTTCCTCTGTTGGTGAAGTTATCGTCGGTTCGTACCGGAAACATCAAACCTTATGTTGTGGCCGGCGTGGGAACTGCGCTGAATTTAGCTTCTAACGCAGATGCAAAAGACGACAATGCAAACAATCGTTTTCGAATGATAAAAAACACCAATTTTTATGAATTGGG
>JAIXTU010000090.1 GCA_027483785.1 Flavobacterium sp. | reverse complement strand
TATTGCGCCGTTGAAGAAACCACAGAACGTGTCGTTACCCAAAAATTGCACCGCCCCTCGAAAAGCTGCCTTCGACAAGCTCAGGCACCGACGATACGGGGTTTGGGTGGCAAAACGATACGTTAAGTGGTAAACGTCGCGAAGTCTAGCTTCTCGTGTCTAGCTTCTAGCTTCTAAAAAACGATACGTTAAGTGGTAAACTCATCAAAGTCTTAATACTTACTACTCCAATCTTAATACTAAATACTCCAATCTTAATACTAAAAAGAAACGTAAACGGGCAAACGCTCTAATACGCTTAATCCAATTCCAAATCGAAGGTTCGGCGCAGCTTATCAAGCAACGGATTAATTTCTACCAAGCGGTTGTACTTGTCTTGAGGTGTAATATAACGTTTCGGCTTTGCATTTTCATTAACCGCAACTTCGATGTCGATATCGTGATTTTTTAAATGTCCGCGCAAATACCCCAAAAGTGCTGGAATTTCCTTTTCAAAATCGAGCTTAGAACCTTCGTTCGGAAAAGTCACAAAAACTTGCGTTCCTTCCAAGCGCGGTTCGTTCATTAACAGTAACGATTCGGCGATTTTTTGTCCGCTATCCCCTAAATTCTGCGCATATTTCGACCAAAAGATCCGAAAATCAGTCTCGGTAAAAAACTCACGTAAGTGTACATCGGTCGATGGGCGTAACTCGAGTCCCGCTGCTTTTTGCAGTTCTTTTTTTAACGCTAAGGCTTTTAAAGACGTTGCCGAAACATACGAACCGCTTGGTAATGCCGCTGTTTGCGGACTATTCGATGCAGCTGGTTTTACTATTTCTATAGATTGATTTTCGACTTCAGCAGAGGCTACGGCTGGAGTCTTTGTTGGTGTACTTTGGTTGCTAACTGCAGGCGTTTCTTGCGCAACTACCTGACCGTTAGGCGGAATTATGAAAAACCTAGATTTTTTTTTTCAGGGTCGGCAGTAAGCGAACAAATTTGCATCAGGCAAAGTTCGAGCAATAATCGCTGATTTTGAGACGATTTGAAGTTTAAATCGACTGCATTAGCCAAGTCGATAGCTCGCAACAAGAAATCTACCGTTACTGTTTGCGATTGTGCGGCATATTTTTGTTTGGTAAGTTCGCCAGCTTCAATTAAATCGAGCGTTCCTGGATTTTTCACCATAAGTAAATCGCGAAAATGTAATCCTAAACCAATAATAAATTGATGGCTATCGAAACCGCGACTCAAAATATCGTTGAACTGAATTAATGCCGCAGGAATATTCGCTTGACGCAGATTCTCAGTCATTTCCAGATAAACATCGTAATCTAAAACGTTTAGATTTTCGCTAACAGCTTTTCGACTCAGATGATTTCCGGCGTAGGTAACCACACGATCAAAAATCGACAAAGCGTCGCGCATGGCACCATCTGCTTTTTGAGCGATGATTTGCAAGGCTTCGTCTTCAAAAGTAACATTCTGACTTTTAGCCACTTCTGCTAAATAATTTTTAGCATCAGTTGCGGTTATACGTTTGAAATCAAAAATTTGGCAACGCGACAAAATCGTTGGCAGCACTTTGTGTTTCTCGGTGGTGGCTAAAATGAAAATAGCGTAGGACGGTGGCTCTTCTAAAGTTTTTAAAAACGCATTGAAAGCAGCGAGCGAGAGCATGTGCACCTCGTCTATAATATACACCTTATATTTTCCGGTTTGCGGCGGTATTCGCACTTGCTCGGTAAGCATTCGAATGTCATCTACCGAGTTATTCGACGCAGCATCTAGCTCAAATACGTTGAATGAAAAGTCTTCATCCGGATCGTCGTAATCGGGCTGATTTACTTTTCGGGCTAGAATTCGCGCACAGGTGGTTTTTCCAACACCACGCGGACCCGTAAACAGCAGCGCTTGCGCCAAATGATTCGTTTCGATAGCACGCAATAAAGTAGAGGTAACAGCCTCTTGGCCAACAACATCTTTAAACGTAGTTGGGCGGTATTTGCGAGCAGAAACGACGAATTGATCCATAAACGTATGTCTGCAACAAATATATTAATCTGTTTCAGAATGCCTCTTCTTTTTTCAAACTTAATTCCCAAATTCCAACCAAGATTTTAAAATCAATTCAATCGTTTGATTTATTGGGCATTATGAGTAATCATGCACATTTTAAGCTGCAATTTCCTTAGGAAACCGAAATTTACAACTTTGAAATTCAAACGTTAGTTATCAACAATTGGCAGTTCTTGAATCGACTTCTTTTCTTTTAAAATGGCAGTGATTAGAATTGTTTAGCATACAAAATCGCAAGTGCGTTAGCGACTATCATATGTTCAAAAAAAGTAGTGAATTTTCTTTCGATGGAAAGTGGTGCGCAATCTTGAAATTACTTTCTTTGTAAAAATCTAATTGATATGACATTAAGGTATTATGTGCTCTTAGCTTGTGTGCTTTTCTTTCAACTCCAGGCGCAAGAAAAAGAGGAATCGGTTTACAATTACAATGAAACGTTTGGTCCCGGATTTTACACAGATCATCCGTCGGGAACCAGAAGCACTTCTGGAGCTCCAGGTTATGCGTATTGGCAAAATCGCGCCGACTATGATTTGAAAGTTACGCTCGACGATCAAAATCGTACAGTCGCTGGAACTGCAACAGTGAAGTACACCAATAACAGTCCGGATAATTTGCCGTTTTTATGGATGTATGTGGAACAAAATCTCTTCAAAGAAGATTCACGCGGAAATGCAGTTGTTCCTTTAAAAGGTAGTCGCAACGGATCTCGTGGTGAGAAATTCGACGGCGGACACAAAATCAAATCCGTTAAAGTAGTTTCGACAGTCGGTAAAACTACCACTGAAAAAGAAGTTCCTTTTCGTATTTATGATACGCGCATGCAAGTTGATCTACCCGCGGCCTTGAAAGCAAAAGGCGGACAAGTTACTCTGAAAATTGAGTTTTCATTCGTAATTCCAAAACAAGGAAGCGACCGTCTGGGCATTTACGAAACACCAGCTGGTGATATTTTCCAAATCGCACAATGGTATCCTAAACTTTGTGTGTACGACGATATCTCAGGATGGAATACTTTGCCTTATCTCGGAGCTGGCGAATTTTATCTGGAGTACGGTGATTTTAACCTGAGCGTAACTGCGCCTGCAAATCACATTGTAGTTTGCGGTGGTGCCTTGCAAAATTCTGCTGAAGTTTACACAGCCGAACAACAAAAACGTTGGGCAGCAGCTGCAGCATCCGATAAAACGGTATTCATTCGCACAGCAGAGGAAGTTTCGAATGCAAATTCGCGACCTACAGGTAAAAATACACTTACGTGGAAATATGCGTTGAAGAATTCCCGCGATATCGCTTGGGCATCGTCGGCCTCATTTGTTATTGATGCCGCTAGAATCAATCTGCCAGGAGGTAAAAAGTCGCTTGCAATTTCGGCTTATCCAGCAGAAGTAAAAGACAACGACGGTTGGGGAAGATCAACAGAATACACCAAAGCATCCATAGAACACTATTCTGAAAAGTGGTTTCCGTATCCATATCCAGTAGCCGTGAATGTTGCGGGTGTTGTAGGTGGAATGGAATATCCAGCAATTGTTTTTTGCGAAGCGGAAGCAAAAAAAGCAGCATTATGGGGCGTAACCGATCATGAATTTGGTCACATTTGGTTCCCGATGATCGTAGGAAGTAACGAACGTATGTACGCGTGGCAAGACGAAGGTTTCAATACGTTTATCAACAGTTTAAGTACGGCTGCTTTTAATGGTGGCGAATATGATAATCCGAAACCAGACCGTCATGCCATGGCAGAAGTACTTACAGGTAAAGAATTAGAACCTGTAATGGTTGCGCCAGATAACTTGCAAGAGCGTAACTTAGGTTTATTAGCCTACGAAAAGCCTTCTACTGCACTTGAGGTTTTGCGCACACAAGTGCTTGGAGAAGAGCGCTTTGATAAGGCATTTAAAACGTATATCGAGCGTTGGGCGTACAAACATCCTACACCATACGATTTCTTTAGAACCATGGAAAACGTTGCTGGCGAGGACTTATCTTGGTTTTGGCGTGCTTGGTTTAAAAATAATTGGAAACTCGACCAAAAGATTGTAAAAATAAAGTACCCGAAAAACGATCCTAAGCAAGGTTCCCTTATTACAATTGAAAACCTACAGCAAATGGCTATGCCAGTTACGTGTAAAATTACGTACAAGTCGGGCGGATCGCTAACAGTGAAATTGCCAGTAGATATCTGGCAACGCAATAAAGTGTGGACATTTAAGGCAGATTCGACCGAAGAAATTGGCAACATCATGTTAGATCCCGATAAAGTTTTACCAGACAGCAATCCGGCAAATAATCTTTGGAACTCGGTTACAGGTGAGATCGAAAAAGCACCAGACTTGGAGAAATTCCTCGGAACGTACAAGAGCGATAAAGCTCCTGTTACTTTAAAATTTACTAATGAAGACGATGAATTGAATATCGAAATTGTAGGTCAAGGGAAATTCCCAATTCAATCG
>JAIXTU010000048.1 GCA_027483785.1 Flavobacterium sp. | reverse complement strand
CAACTGCGGGCTTCGATCATCGCAGAAAACAGCATACGCTCTACAAAACCCGAAATTCGGCTTCCGTTATTTTGTTGCTTCATGTATTTGGCAAGTTCACCCACGTAATCGTCTTTCTTTTCCCGACCTAATGTAAATCCGCGTTTTTTAATCAATTCGTGAACTTGTTCAAAATGATCAATTTCTTCTTTGGCCACGCGCAACATATCGGTCACTAAATCCTGATACTCAGAATTGATCGTGATAATAGTAATTGCGTTCGATGCCGCCTTTTGTTCGCACCAAGCGTGATCGGTTAAAATTTCTTCAATATTCTCGTATGCAATATCAACCCAACGCGGATCAGTTGGCATTTGCAAGCGCATCATCGACATACTTTAATTTCTTTAAAATACAAACATGGCTCTTTCGCTCATCATTTCATTTACTTCGTCTGCGACAGCTTCCAAAACGGCTTCATTTTCATGATTCATGATTACGCGATCGATCAAATCAACAATAATGCTCATATCCGACTCTACCAAACCACGTGTGGTAATAGCTGGCGTTCCGATTCTAATACCGGAAGTGATAAACGGCGATTTGTCATCGAACGGAACCATATTTTTATTGACTGTAATTTCAGCTTTTACTAGCGCATTTTCAGCTTGCTTGCCGGTGATGTTTTTGTTTCGCAAATCGATAAGCATCATGTGATTATCCGTTCCACCCGAAATCAAATGATAACCTTTTTCTACAAAACAACGCGCCATTTCCTTTGCATTTCGTTGCACTTGTAGCGTATATCTAAAAAATTCATCGGTTAATGCTTCGCCAAATGCAACCGCTTTAGCAGCAATGATGTGCATTAACGGTCCTCCTTGGTTTCCTGGAAATACAGCTAAATCCAATAAATTCGACATCATTTTTAAATCGCCTTTTGGTGTTTTAAGTCCAAACGGATTTTCAAAATCTTGTCCCATCATAATCATACCACCACGCGGACCTCGTAAGGTTTTGTGTGTTGTTGTGGTTACGATATGACAATGCGGAATCGGATCGTTAAGCAATCCTTTAGCAATCAAACCGGATGGATGTGAAATATCGCCCAACAAAAGTGCGCCACAAGCATCGGCAATTTCTCTAAAACGCTTGAAATCCATATCGCGTGTGTATGCCGAAGCACCAGCGATAATCATTTTAGGCTGTTCGCGCATGGCAATTTCTTCGATTTTATTGTAATCGAATTGCCCTGTTTCAGCTTCTACACCATAAAACGCAGGTTTATACAGTTTTCCGGAGAAATTAACTGGCGAACCATGCGTTAAATGTCCGCCGTGCGAAAGGTCGAAACCTAAAATTTTATCGCCCGGTTGCAAGCAAGCTGCATAAACAGCGGTGTTTGCTTGAGAACCTGAGTGCGGTTGCACGTTTGCGTAAGCAGCACCGAACAGGGTTTTCGCACGATCGATGGCAATTTGTTCGACGATGTCGACTACTTCGCAACCGCCGTAATAGCGTTTTCCGGGATATCCTTCTGCATATTTATTGGTCAAACAAGAACCTGCAGCTTCCATAACTTGGTCGCTTACAAAGTTTTCTGAAGCAATTAATTCGATACCGTGCAGCTGACGGTCTTGCTCATCCATAATCAAATCGAAAATCTCACGATCTTGTTGCATAACAGCTAAAATTTTATTGTGCTCAAAAGTACGAATTTGGTTTTTTTAATTGGTAAGAAATAATACATTTGAAAGCACATCTCAATAAAAATTCTATGCCCATTACAGCAAACAATCCGAAAAGAAAATCATGGCTAAAAGTCGATGCCGAGAGCGACTTCCCAATTCAGAACATTCCGTTTGGTGTATTTCTTACCAAAGACGATGTGATAACCATCGGTACACGTATTGGAGATTATGCCATTGATTTGGGTGCGCTTCAAGCTATGAATTATTTTGAAGGTATAGAACTTACCGACGATATGTTTATGCAAGACACACTCAATGATTTTATTAGTGATGGTAAGAAAACATGGCGTTTGGTACGTAACAGAATTGCGGATATTTTCGAAGAAAACAATCCAGAACTTCGCGATAACGAAGAAGATAAAGCACAAGTTATTTACCATATTTCAGATGTTGAAATGCAATTGCCGGTACAAATTGGCGATTATACCGACTTCTATTCGAGTCGCGAGCACGCTACAAACGTCGGAAAAATGTTCCGCGATCCTGAAAATGCCTTGTTGCCAAACTGGCTTCATATTCCGGTTGGTTACCATGGAAGAAGTTCGAGTATTGTTCCGAGCGGAATTCCAGTACACAGGCCGATGGGACAAACTTTGCCAGCTGGCGAAAACACGCCTCTTTTTGGCGCAAGCAGGACCATAGATTTCGAATTAGAAATGGCATTTATAACAACCGATGCCAACATTATGGGCGAGAATATTCCGGTGCATGAAGCCGAAGATTACATTTTTGGAATGGTTTTGCTCAACGATTGGAGCGCCCGTGATATCCAGAAATGGGAATACGTTCCGCTAGGACCGTTCTTGGCGAAGAATTTTGCGACTTCCATTTCACCGTGGATTGTCACCATGGACGCATTAGAACCATTCCGAACCAAAGGACCAAAACAAGACCCAACGCCTCTGCCCTACTTGCAACAAAAGGGAAAACATGCATTCGATATTAACCTAACTGTTGAAATAAAACCCGAAAACGCTGAAAGTACTGTGGTTTGCCAGTCGAATTTTAAATATATGTACTGGTCGATGTGTCAGCAATTGGCGCACCACACATCTAACGGTTGCCGCGTAAATTCGGGTGATATGATGGGAAGCGGAACGATTTCGGGACCAACGCCCGATTCGTTCGGATCGATGTTGGAATTAACCTGGGGCGGAAAAAATCCGATTAAATTAAACGACGGAACCGAACGTAAATTTATTAACGACAACGACACGGTAATTATGAAAGGTTTTTGTAAAAATGCCGATGTGCGCATCGGATTTGGAGAAGTTTCCTCGAAACTCCTACCGCCTTTCGTAAGAAGCTAAGTTCCTTAAACCGACGTTCTTTAAAAATCAGCTTTACGTTCTGCGAAAGCTGATTTTTTGTTTAATACATTATAAAACAACTCTTTACTAGCAAAAAATTCAAATAAAAATGCATCCATTATTTATGTTGTAGCTTTGCAACGATTTAAAATAATTTATGACTTCATTTTCAGACTTCGATATTTCTCCAAATATACAACGCGCTTTAGCCGATTTAAACTTTCAAACACCTACACCCATTCAACAACAAGCCATTCCTATTGTGGCTTCTGGAAGCGATTTAGTAGGTTGTGCACAAACCGGAACGGGAAAAACAGCCGCTTTTGCGATTCCAATTATCGATTACATTCAAAAAATGCCCGGCGTTGGCAAAAAACACAACAATATTCGCACGCTTATTGTAACGCCAACAAGAGAATTAGCGCTACAAATTGAAGAGTCGTTCAAATCGTTGGGGCAATACACACGCGTTCGCACCACAACCATATTTGGCGGCGTATCGCAAATCCCACAAGTTGATCAACTAAAACGTGGAACCGAAGTATTGGTGGCAACGCCCGGACGTTTACTTGATTTGGAAAAACAAGGATTTATCGACTTAAGCCAGTTACACATTTTAGTTCTCGACGAAGCCGATCAAATGTTAGACATGGGTTTTATTAACGACGTCAAGAAAATTGTGAAGCTTACGCCAAATAACCGCCAGACGTTACTGTTTTCGGCAACGATGCCTATGGAAATTCGCGCTTTGGCAGAAGATTTTCTAAATCAGCCGAAACACGTTACGGTAAATCCAGTATCGTCGACGGTTGAGCGTATCAATCAGGAAATTTACTTCGTGGATAAAACCGAAAAACGAAATTTGCTTTACCATTTGATCCGCAATCGCGGTTTAAGCGATGTTTTGGTGTTTAGCCGAACAAAGCACGGTGCCGACAATATCGTGCGTTCTTTAAAGAAAAAAGGCGTTGAGGCTGAGGCCATTCACGGCGATAAATCGCAGTCGGCCAGACAACGTGTGTTGGAAGCCTTCAAAAACAAAAGCGTTGGCGTTTTAGTTGCCACCGATATTGCCGCACGTGGAATTGACATAGATGCGCTGCCGTTTGTCATCAATTTTGATTTACCGAATATTCCCGAAACCTACGTGCACCGCATTGGCCGAACCGGACGTGCCGGAAAAGAAGGAACAGCTATTAGCTTTTGTGGTCGCGACGAAGAGCCGTATTGGAAAGACATCATTAAACTGACACGTGCTGCGGTTACTGAAATCAAAGACCATCCGTGGCCCTGGATTGGCGCCGAACGTGTGGAAACTCCAGTTGCTAATAACGCTACAAATAAAGCAACTTCCAAAAGTCGGAAATCAACAACCAGCAAGAAAAACAAGAAGCGCTGGTATTAAAACAGGCATAAAGTTGCTTTTCGAAATACAAAGAACGCTGTCTTAAAAACGTTCAAAAAACAACTACACTAAATCGATGTCGCATTGCTAAAAAAATCTTAATTTTGCGAGATAATTTTTTGCAATGAGCGCAAGCAAAGATCTCCACAGTAAGTGGACAATTGGCGGGCTTCTCGTCAGTTTAGGGATTATTTACGGCGATATCGGAACCTCTCCACTTTACGTAATGAAAGCCATCGTTGGGCTTGATAATCCAATAAATGTAGACTTAGTTTTAGGCGGTATTTCGTTGGTTTTTTGGACCTTAACGTTACAAACAACCTTAAAGTACGTAATTTTAACGCTAAATGCCGACAACCACGGTGAGGGCGGAATTTTTGCCTTGTACGCATTGGTTAAGCGAACGAAAATCAAATGGTTAATCGTTCCGGCAATCATTGGTGGATCGGCGCTACTTGCCGACGGTATCATCACGCCACCGATTTCGGTTTCTTCGGCAGTTGAGGGAGTCAAGAACTTCTACCCTTCCATAAACACAGTACCGATTGTAATTGGAATTTTGTGCGTTTTATTCACCATCCAACAATTTGGAACCCGTTTAGTTGGACGCTTTTTCAGTCCGGTAATGATGATTTGGTTCGGAATGTTAGCAACGCTTGGAATCATTCAAATTTCAGACAATTGGGGCGTTTTAAAAGCCATTAATCCGTACTACGCCTATCATATTTTGGTAGCTCCCGAAGGTATAAACCCAGAAGGATTTTTCGTTCTCGGATTTGTATTCCTTTGTACCACAGGAGCTGAGGCCTTGTATTCGGACATGGGACATTGCGGCAGAAAAAACATTCGCATCAGTTGGATCTTTGTTAAATCGGCTTTGTTGCTCAATTATTTTGGACAAGCGGCTTTTCTAATCGACCACGAAGGCAGTACGCTGCGTTCAATGGGAGCGTCAAATCCGAATCCGTTTTACATGATTATGCCCGATTGGTTCCAACCCATTGGCGTTGTCATTGCAACTTTGGCAGCCGTTATCGCTTCGCAAGCCTTGATTAGCGGATCGTTTACGCTTATCAACGAAGCAATGCGTTTGAACTTTTGGCCTAAAGTGCGCATTAAATATCCAACCGATTTAAAAGGACAATTGTACATACCAAGCATCAACTGGCTTTTATTGTTGGGATGTATCGGCATTGTATTGTATTTCGAAGAGTCGAGCGCCATGGAACACGCTTACGGTTTGGCGATTGTGTTGTGTATGATCATGACAACCGTTCTCCTCAATTACTACCTGATTTTAAAACGCGTAGCCTGGTACATTTACGTGCCGCTTATTACCTTATATCTGATCATTGAAGGTTCGTTTTTGGCTGCCAACGTAGTGAAATTTGCCGAAGGCGGTTTCGTAACCTTAATCATCGCGGTAGTTTTGATTGCGATAATGAGTATTTGGTTCCGCGCGAAGAAAATCAGCAAGAACTATACGAAAATGGTGCAAATTGGCGATTACAGTCAGATGTTGCGCGAGTTAAGCGTTGATTTATCCATTCCGAAATACGCCACGCATTTGGTGTATTTAACCAATGCGAGTCGCGTAGATGAGATTGAAGAAAAGGTGGTGTATTCTATTTTTGAAAAACGTCCGAAGCGCGCCGATATGTATTGGTTTTTGCACGTGAATATCTTAAACGAACCGTACAAAACCGAGTATAAGGTAACGCATATTTTAGAAGGCGACGTTATTCGAATCGATTTCAACCTCGGTTTCCGCGAGCCTACTAAAATCAACATCATGTTTAAAGAAGTGGTGAAAAATATGGTGGCAAACGGCGAGGTCGATATCCGCAGCCGTTACGAATCGTTGAATCGCAACAACATTATTGGCGACTTCAAATTCGTGTTATCCGAGAAGTTCTTATCGAACGACAGCGATTTATTGTGGTACGAAAAGCTGATTATGAATTCGTATTTCTTCTTGAAAAAGCTGAGCTTGAGCGAAGAAGGCGGTTTTGGTTTAGACAGCAGTTCGGTGAAGGTAGAAAAATTCCCGTTGGTGTTGCATCCGCCGGAAAAAATTTGCATGAAGCGCATCGAATAAGTTACTCAACTTACTTTGAAAATAATACTGAAAAACCGGTTTTCAATCTAAATTTGATAACCGGTTTTTTTTATTTGGGCGGCATTTCGCGCTGTTCGTTGCAACAAAAACGCACAAAAGCGGTTCGTGCTGCTTTTGTGTAGGGCTTCCGGTGGTCGCCTAATCAAAACCGCTCTCACACACTTTTGTTG
>JAIXTU010000052.1 GCA_027483785.1 Flavobacterium sp. | reverse complement strand
CTTTGTTGAACAAAACACCTTTGGCCCTTTGGATAACCAATACAAATTTAACGGCAAAGAACTCGATGTAGAGACTGGTTTATACTACTACGGCGCCCGCTTTTACGACCCGCGTTTTAGTTTTTGGTTTGGGGTTGATCCACTAGCGGAAGTACAACCAGACAAGACACCATACCATTATTGCTCAAATAACCCTATTAACAGAACGGACCCCACTGGAATGATTGATGAAGACATTGATAGTACTAGGGTTAAAAAGGAACAAGACGGGACATATACCGTAGTTGGAGGTGATCCATATGATGGTGATAATGGTATATATTTAGATAATAATGGAGAAAATGGAGAAAAGATAGGCTATTCAGCAACACCTTTTTCCTTCTATAATACTGACGCTAATGAATTCATGGGTTCTATAAACCCTGGAGACAAATCAGGAAGAGTATTTTTAAATAAGTTACTTAATATGAACCTCAATGAATTATCGTACGGTATGAATGCTACTGGTGGTAAAACTTATGATTTTAAAAAAACTAACGGAACAAACAAGATATTGTATAATGACAGCAATCTATCTGATTATTTTAGAGGTATGCCTATCTTAGATAAAGTTGACGGACTACCTATTTATGCTTCCGCTAGAGATGTTGGTAACATAGCGGCAGGTTTAGTAGCAGGAATGAACGGTAATTCGTGGAGTGCTTCACGTAATGCTTTTGATGCACTTGAATCTTTTCAAAAAGGATACCTGACCTTTGAAACTAAGGGTACAGTCTATGCCCAAAGATTAGGTTGGAATATAGGTAAAGCACTTCATGAAAAATTGGTCTTGAGTAGGCAACCATCGAATGGACATCTTAGGAACACGGAACCGCCAAGAGGATATATTAGCCTTAATTTTAAACAGAAAAAGTGATGAAGGGTAAACTTATTATGTCTCTAATACTAATAAAACTAATTAGCTGTGATTCAAATCGACATAACATTGATAAACAATATCCTTGCAATTCGAAATTATCTTTAAAAATAATTGAAAAAAGTGAGAGAGTTTTGCTCGATAGTAATTATTATATCGTGCAAATTAATGCGATGGAATCAAGCGAATACTATGAGCCTTACTTGTTGTTCTACAATAAGAAACAACTTAAACTCGAATTTACCACATATAATCCGGGGAAAGTGCTTAACATTAAAGATTCTTTAGTTATAGGGTATTACAACGAAAACCGTTCAGGAATTACTGAAACTAAGCTGAAAAACAAATATAGGCTTACTTTCAAAAAAAAAGAACCTAATAAAAGCAATAATATTAAGAAAGACTCATTAGTTTTAGTAAGAATTAATTATGATACTTTATACTTCCATTCAAGAAATTCTAATTTTAAAAACAAAAAAGTAAATGTAAAGTTTCATATAAACCAAGTTGTTTTCAGCAATTTTAAAGTAAATAAGCTTACAAAATTTACTTTTCAAGATTCGTTATTAGTCTATACTGATTATATGATTGATGAATCGTTTGTGAAGAAAAAATTATGGCAATACATTACCAAATAATTTTTTTCAGTAAGCTTAGGCTTTTTATGCAAGACTAAATTTCTAAAAAATTTCAAGCTAAACATAGCCTAAAATATTATTTTATAATTTTTAGCAAGATAGCCGTCATGAGGGCAAAGAAAAGCAATGAAACTGGCCTCTACTACTACGGCGCCCGCTTTTACGACCCGCGTTTTAGTTTTTGGTTTGGGGTTGATCAGTTGGTGGAGAAGTATCCGGGTTTATCGCCGTATAACTTTGTTTTAAACAATCCAGTAATTCTAATTGACCCTGATGGTAGAGAAGTTGAGCTGTGTTGCGAAGAGCTACTTGCCTTCTTGAAAAAAGCTGACCGTGCGGCCGAACGGTACGGATACTTAGTTATGAAAGAAGTAGCAGATGCTATGCCGCCAGTAACTTTAACTAATATTATTTCTGGTGCTGTAAATGGGGAAAACATTCATGGTGAGAAAATGAGCGGCACAGATGTTGTCATTGAAGGAGTTAGCATATTTCCAGCAACAAAAACTGCTAAATATCTTGGGAAATACAGTGATGAAGTAATAGGTATTATTAATAAATTTGAAATATCAATTAAGACCTCGAGAGCAGCACGAAGGGAAGTGATGAGAAAAGAAGGAATACCCACTTCACAAACACCAGTTTCACAGTCAAAAAATAGCTCAGGCAGAGAGTATACATATGAGATGCCGAAACCAGGGGGCGGAAAAATAAAAAAATCCGTGCAGCAGCAAACAAAAGACAGAAGTCATCCAGCACAGAAACACTGGGAAGCAGGTAGTGTAAAAATCGATGGCGATAAAACCCGCATGACACAACATAACAGACCAAAATTAGTTAACACTAAATCGAAAGCAAACTATGACTGAAAGTTATGAACAAAAGAAACGGCGCTTGTTCGGCCAACAAAACATGAAAAATTACTTAGGAATTGTAGAAAAACTAACGGTTAATTTAGATGTTCCAAAAGTACTTTCCTTAATCGAAACAGATAAAATATTAGATGAAGAAAAAGAAATGGAGTTAAATTCATCTTTGACATTATCCTTTAGTGACAAATCGCAGGTAAAGCAATTTGTTTTGAAAAACCTAAGGCTTACCGTTCAAAAAATCTATATGATTACTTCGCTCTCAAAAGACTGCGGTATAATAGAGTTCGAGTCACTACATAATTTTAATTTTGATTTTAATTTTAGTGACGATCCAAACGGATTAATTAGTTTAATCAACTATGAAATGTCAAATAAGGTACTTCTTGACTTTTATGAGGAAGGAGGGCAAAAGCTTATTGATTTAGAATACCATTTAAAATCAAGCTAAATTCTTAAACTTTAAATTTTTATAAATACAATGCAATTTCACTAAGGCGCCTGCGGCAACCAACCTGCCGTATTACTACCACCCCGACCATTTGGGTAGCTCAACGGCTATTACCGATAAACATGGGAAACCTTACCAAATCGACGCAGGAGATTCACCGAACACCAATAAAAAACAAATTCACGTGAGGTAATTTTTCTTAATTTACCGTTTGGGGAAATCGGAGCTTTAGCGGAGATTCTTCGAACACCGATGAAAAATAAACACTAGGTGAGAAAGACCTTTGTAGAACAAAACACCTTTGGCCCTTTGGATAACCAATATAAGTTTAACGAAGGCGGAGCGTTAAAAAAATGTCCGGTGGACATTTTTAGCGAACGAGCCAGGTGGCGCGCGGGCAAACGCACGGAAACCGGCCTCTACTACTACGGCGCACGCTTTTACGACCCGAGAGTTAGCTTTTGGTATGGGGTTGATCCGTTGGCAGAACTTGGTTTAGAATACTCCCCGTATTCATACTCCTTTAATAATCCAATTAATTTTATAGATCCTGACGGATTATGGCCAACTCCAAGTCTAGTTAATGGAGGTAAATTAAAAAGTTCATTTGGAGTTCGAATACACCCAATCACTGGACAAAGAAAGATACATAAAGGTGCTGATATTAGCGCCAAAACGGGCAGTAAGGTACGGGCAGCGGCCGACGGAGTTGTTACAAAGATTGGTTATCAATACAACAAAAAGAAACGAACAGGCTGGGGACATTATGTAGAAATCACACATGCTGATGGGTACGTCAGTAGATATGCGCATTTAAAATCTAGAAAAGATATTAGCGCAATTGTTGGACAAACGGTGAAAAATGGCCAGTACATCGCACTATCTGGCCAATCTGGTGGTGTCACTGGCCCCCATTTACACTTTGAAATTTTAAAAAACGGCGTAGCAGTTGATCCAATGAAAGTTTATGACCTTCAAACGGAATTAGATTTACCAATTAATGGTGGGATGCTACCCGAGATACAAATAGTGATTCCAAAAGGTAATATAAACCAATCTAGCAAAACTCAAATTGAACCTAACAATGAGCCAGCAAATAAAAATGAGCCAACAGAGACAGAGGACAAGCCTTAAAATAATTGTTTTACTTTTAATAATTGTTTTAAGTGCTTGTGAGCTAAAAAATGCGACATCGAAAGAAGTTTTTAAAAAAATAGAGTCTAATGAAGAGGAAAGTTTTTCAAAATTTGAATCATTGTTTTTCACTGACGAAAGCTTTCAATTATCGAGGATTAAATTTCCGCTTCGAGGCACCAGTACTGATTATGTTTTTGATGAAACTACAGCTAGCGCCACTCAAAATGACACATTCTCGATACAGAATGGAAAATTTTTTTGGAACAAAGCTGGGTGGATCAAATTGAATCGTTTCGACAACAGTTCTAAAGACTTTAAAATGGAGCAAATTGTTTCAGAGAACAGAGTTACACAAATTATTAAAGGAACTGATAGTGATTTTACAATAACTATTGAGTTTGCAAAAATTAAGGGGAAGTACTTTTTAGTGTATTACAGTTCTGAATGGAATTGATTATCGTTATTTACGACCCGCGTTTTAGTTTTTGGTTTGGGGTTGATCCGTTGGTGGAGAAAACTGGCGATGCGTATGGGTATTGTTATCAGAACCCGATTAATTTGGTGGATCCGGATGGGAGAAGTGCAGACCCGCCAGTTGGAAATTTAGACACTCCCGACGGAACTGTCCATACTGATTCTGATGGCTCTTGGATTTTTAATAAAGCGGAAAATGTGTGGAAAGGCCAAAATGGAAGCCCAGATTATGGAAACTATATTCAGTTAGAAGAAATAGTTTTAGACCAATATTCTCGTTGGCAAGGAACTTATTTTGACAGATATCATAGTAAAGGCCATAACCCTTATTCACCTGATGGAGGGGCAACTTTTGCTTTGTGCGTTGCTGGAGCTATAGCCTTACCAATTCTTGCAGTGGAAATGGGTGGCGCTGCGATTACAGCTGAAATTGCCGGATATTCTACAGTAACTACTGAAACGGCTGTTACTGGAATTGTAACAAATGTTTTATCACAAGGAATCGCTAATGGCGGAGATTTCAAAAAAGTTAATGGGTTTGAAGCAATTCTAAGTGCATTTCCTACCTATTCCTCTGCGATTGTGGGTGAAACTCTAAGTTATTCATATGAGGATTATTTACTAGGAAATGGAATTCAACTACCAAAAAGTCAAGATCAAGGATTATTACAAATTGGTGGTGGTGTTCTAAGCACGAAATTCTCCAAGGGAATTGAAACAAATCCATTATTTAAAGGTAAAACTGCCATAAATGTTTTTGGCAACATCGCAGCTTTCGGTGTAGAAACCGCAACTAATGTTGCGCCTAAACTTGCCGAAAGAACACAAAAAAATTAAAAATGAGCTCCAGAAAATTAATCTCAAAAATACTTTTAACTAGTATTATCTGCATTATCGCTATTATTGCGATTTCAGGATACCGCAGATTTTACGATATCAGCAATTCAAATAACTTCACTATCGCACGATATGTGTCATACAAAAGTTATCCAAAATCAGAATCCAATTATTTTGTATTCTTTAGAAATAACAAAAGATTAAGAATTAACGGAGGTAGAGCACCGATAGGTTTCTCAAAAAATATCGGCAAATTCTACCGAATTAAATACTCGAAGAAATATGAAGAGGTAGTTCGTCCTTTATTCGACCAAG
>JAIXTU010000398.1 GCA_027483785.1 Flavobacterium sp. | reverse complement strand
CAACGGAAAATCAACCACCCACAGCGGTGCAAACGCATCGGGCTTGCGCAAACCTAATCGAGTGGCTAATTCCATACGTAATGCCGAAAGTTGCGAACGCGTTTTGTCGGCCTTACCCGAAAGTATAAAAATCATATCGCCCGCTTGAGCACCCGTTGCGGTAGCCCATTGCTGCAAATCGGCTTGATCGTAAAATTTATCCACGCTCGATTTAAACGTACCGTCGGCATTGCATTTCACGTAAACCATTCCCGAAGCGCCAATCTGCGGACGTTTCACCCACTCAATTAGCGCATCAATTTCTTTGCGCGTCATTTCACCACAGTTTGGCGCGGCAATTCCCACCACTAATTCTGCTGTATTAAAAACGCTAAAATCTTTGTGCTGCGCTACGGCGTTTAATTCGCCAAACTTCATTCCAAAACGAATATCTGGCTTGTCGTTTCCGTAGGTTTTCATCGCGTAATCGTAGGTTATACGCGGAAATTCAGCCACGTCAATTCCTTTGATTTCTTTCAACAAATGACGCGTTAATCCTTCAAAAACATTCAAAATATCTTCTTGCTCCACAAACGCCATTTCACAATCAATTTGTGTGAATTCCGGCTGTCTGTCGGCGCGTAAATCCTCGTCTCTAAAGCACTTCACAATCTGGAAATACTTGTCCATTCCGCCCACCATCAACAATTGTTTAAAGGTTTGTGGCGACTGCGGCAAGGCGTAAAATTGTCCCGGATTCATTCGACTTGGCACCACAAAATCGCGTGCGCCTTCCGGTGTCGATTTAATTAAATACGGCGTTTCCACTTCGCAAAACCCTTTGGCCGACAAATAATTACGAACTTCCATCGTTACTTTGTGACGGAAAAGTAAACTGTTTTTGACCGGATTTCTACGAATATCGAGGTAACGAAACTTCATGCGTATGTCTTCTCCCCCGTCGGTTTCGTCTTCAATGGTAAACGGTGGTGTAATCGATGCGTTTAAAATGCGCAATTCGGTTACCAACAATTCGATTTCGCCTGTGGGCATGTTCGGATTTTTAGCTTCGCGCTCAATCACGGTTCCGGTTGCTTGAACAACAAACTCACGTCCGAGGGTTTTCGCCAAAGCAAATACTTGTGCATCAGTGCGACTCTCATCGAAAACCAATTGCGTGATGCCATAACGATCGCGCAAATCGACCCAATTCATAAATCCTTTATCTCTCGATTTCTGAACCCAACCAGCTAAAGTTACGGTTTGGTTTACGTGTTGCAGGTTTAATTCACCACAGGTATGCGTTCTGTACATGCTTAAAAATTTGGCTGCAAATTTAGAGAAAAGACCGCTGTTTTTAGGTGTGTAATGAGCGTAATCTTTTTTTCTTTTGGGGGCGTCCTGCCTGCATTTAGTGGAAATTCATGAAACAGGCAGGTCGGGCTTTCCGCCTTTACTCCTCGTTGCCAAAAGAAATTTTGGCAACTGTGGGGTACCGGCTGCAATCCCTCGCCCGGAAAAGTGACAGCAATTAAGTGCAAAAAAAATAAATCATTGTACTGGTTTCATCCATTTCAAATGATGCTTCCTTTAAAAAACTCAAATAATCCCCCTTGCTATTTGTAGTAAAAAAACCACGTGTTAAATTTATTAAAACAGGATTTTAACATATAAAACACATCTCAATCAAATAGAATATTGTTTATGTTTGTAATAATCTAAAGATCTTTTTGCGCTGAATTAGAGGTTGTTACAACATCATAACACCTTTTAATAAACAATATTCTCTATTTTTTAATTCAAATATTTATAACCATGAGGCAAATTTCAAAAATTTTATTCGCAATTTTTCTTAGCACTGCGGTAGGTTGCAGTAGTAGTGAAGACAATAACGGTAGCCAACAACCTGCTGGAGGCCCAAGCGTAACCGCCGTTACCGTTGTTGAAACACGCGCCACAAGCGCCGATGTACAAGCGCAAGTTACCGATGCAGGCGACACCCCCGTCACAGATCGCGGTTTTGTGTACGGAACGTCACCGTTACCCAATCTCAATGATTTTGCAACCGAAAACGGCGCGGGCACAGGTACTTTTAGCGCAACGCTCGACGGTTTGCAGCCAAACACAACGTACTACGTTAGAGCTTATGCTATAAACATAGACGCCGCAACAGGCAACGAACGAATTAGCTACAGTGCAGACAAGCAATTTCAAACAACTGCTGCCCCTGCACTCCCCACAGTTAATACGCTACAGGTTACCGACATTAAACAAATTTCAGCAAAAGCTTCGGGGCAACTCGTAAGCGCGGGAGGTTCTTCAATTGTAGAACTCGGAATTTGTTTTGCGGAAGCTACTGGAAGTGTCACTCCCACAATTAACAATTGGAAAGTTCCCGCGTTAGAAACGGCGGGAACTTTCATAGTAACCTTAAAAGGTATAACTAATAACGCGCAATGGATTTTGCCAGGCAAAACATACCGATACAGAGCGTACGCTAGAAATCAAGAGGGTAATGTGGGTTATGGAGAAACAGTAGAATTTACGAACAATACTAATTTTATTATGGAGGGGCCAAATTGCACAGACGCAAGCGGTAATACATATGAAACGTTAATATTAGCAGACGGTATTTGGATGACCAGCAACCTAAAAACAACTATTTTTAGCACCAACAACACTCCATTAACATTTGCAGCTAGAAACTCAGCATGGTGGGGAAATATTAATACTAACTCAAGTAGATATACAAATCCAGGCGATGCTTCGGGTAATGTATCTGTTCACGGGCATTTGTACAACGGATATGCTGCTTTCAATACTGCTGGCTTAACTCCTGTAAATGTTCCACAGCAAACAACATGGAGAATTCCTACCAAAACCGATTGGGATAATTTGATTGCATATCTAGGCGGCAGTGCTGTAGCGGGCAAAAAGCTCAAAAAGCCGGGGACTTGGTTAAATGATGGCAGCAACTCTGACGATAGCTCAGGTTTTGGAGCGGTTGCTTCCGGCTCTATCGGAAACAATGGTGTGCATGTAAATTTCGGCAGAAATGCATTTTTTTGGGTAAATGATAGCCAAAACTTACAAGCAATGGCTTTAAGTGCCGAAAGCTCAGCGGCGGCCGTTGGACCTATTGCCAATCTAAACATGGTTGCGGGCATTTCTGTTCGTTGTGTTCGAGATTACTAGTAGTTAGTTTCACATATCAATTTGAATTAGTTGCCAGCCGATAATTATCGGCTGGCTTTTTAACCATTTCTTCACAATTTCTTGAACAAAAAAATTTAACATCAGCTAAACAACTAGCGAAATTTAGTCATTAAATAAAATACTCATGAAACAAACACTACTTTCTCTTTTTATTCTGTATTGTGCAAGCAGCTTCGCACAAGCACCAACTATCGAATGGCAAAAAAGCTTAGGCGGAACTGGCGAAGACGTTACTACAGACATGATACAAACCCTCGACGGCGGCTATTTGGCAGTTGGAAGAACTAAATCCAATGACTATTATGTAACTGGAAACCATCTTTATACAAACGAATTTGGAGAACAATCACCCACATGGGATGCTTGGGTTGTAAAACTTTCACCCACAGGTACAATCGAATGGAGTAAGGCATTCGGTGGTAGTGGCAACGATGATTTTTACAGCGTAATTCAAAATCCCGACGGAACGTACTGTGCTTTAGGCACTACCTCGCTCTCAACAGATGGCGACGTTGGACTTGATTATGATGCAGCCGCTGCCGGTGCTGCTTGGTGCGTCAAATTTAGCCCTGTTGGCGAAATTATTTGGACTAAAGCCCTTACCTCAGATATCCTGGGAACTTTCATGCCTGCTTGGGGGGCAACAGACATTATACGCACTTCCACAGGCGACATTATCCTTGTAACATCTGGCTATATGTATATTAATGATGGTCTAAGTTATGAAGATGCATTAATTGTAAAAATGAATCAATTAGGTCAAATCATTTGGCAAACCAAATTAGGCCATAGTTATCACGATTACTTTGAATCAATTACTGAAACGACTGACGGCGGTTTCATACTAGTTGGAAATACAACAATAAACTATTTCGCTGAGGAAAGTATGTTATTTGATTATTGGATTGCTAAAATTGACAACAATGGCAATTTTTTATGGGATAAGGTATATGGTGGGACAGGTTATGAATTTGCGAGAGATATCAAGCAAACTCCCGATGGAGGTTTTATTGTTTGTGGTTATACCTCATCGAACAACGGCGATATAAGCGGCAACCATCCATTTGTTCTTGAAGGAGGTGAAGAGCTTTTTTATGAAGATTATTGGATCTTAAAGTTAAATTCAGTTGGAGATATGGAATGGCAAAAATGCTTCGGCGGATCGGGCTCTGAAGAAGCTAGCTCGATTTTAATTGACAACGACGGAAATTATGTAATTACGGGATATTCAAACTCCGAGGATGGTGATGTCTCAAACAACATAGCTACCTGGGATGTTTGGATCATAAAAATTAGTCCAATTGGAGAGTTACTTTGGGAAAAAACGTATGGCGGGAATTGGTGGGACAATTCGGCATCAATCATAAAAACGCAAGATGGCGGCTACGCATTAGCTGCTGACACCTATTCTACAGAGTACGATGTTTATTGTGATTTTCCCGAGCCTTACTGTAACTTTTGGATTGTCAAGTTAACTGCTGATACCCTTGAAACTTCCGACCTAAAAACTAGTGCTTTTTCCTTTTTCCCTAATCCAACTTCCGATTATATTACTTGGGATCATGAGAACTTCTCTTTGCAGTCTGCCATAATCTATGACAATACCGGAAAAATAGTGCTAGAAATTCATAATCCAAGTCAAAAAATCGATGTTAGCTCTTTGAGTACAGGAATCTATTTTCTTGAAGCTAAAAGCAACGAAAAAAACGTAACCTATAAATTTATTAAAAAATCTTAGCTAACTAAGACGATCAATAAATAAGTGAGATTATCCAGATATAATAGATTTCAGCACGTTGAAATTTTGAAAGAGGATAAAAGACGTCTTGATCCTATAACCTGAAAATTTATAAGGCTCGGATAATCTCACTTCATATTTGAAATAAAAGTATTGAAGAATCGATATTTACTACCCTACTAAATCAAAAACATAAATTCTAAGAAATCTTGAATTTTTGGTCTTCCAAATATTCAACTCACTTCTTCAACTCCCGAATTTCTTCTTTCAACTTATCGATATAATCTTTCTGAATTTGAATCACGTATTGCGGATCCACGCCGTGAAACGTAATCGGATCTTCCGCAACAACCGAGGTGTCCGATTTGTACATAGCACCAATTCCCGTAAGTAACCACGATGGCGAAATATCCGGAAATGCATCCAAAATATTTAACAACGTCTCATCTTTAACATTCGCATTGCGCTTAATAGCAACCTGAATCGAGTTGTTGCTCATATTACAACGCTTTTCAAACGCACTAACCGATAAACGATAGGCTTCAATTATTTTCTTTATACGCTGTATAGGCTTTTCCTTCATCTAAAAATTAAATATTTTAGAACGTTGTTCGAATATTTAGATATTTGTTTATATTTGTAATGAGAACGTATAAAGTTAGTAGATTTTTCCGATGTTATGACATTCGAACAAATTAAAAAATTAATGCGCTATGGAGACTATGCGATACTCGGGGAAATGCTTCGAATTAATACCGAAGCAGCTAAAATGCGCTTTCTACGTGGTGACATCGAAGCAAAACGCGCCATGGAACTCATCGTCAGTACACGTAAAAAAATGATCACCGAATTCATTAAAAAAAGAAAAAACGCTCCTCAATCCTGAAAAGCGTTTTATAAAACAACTCCTTTCGGGGAGTCGTGGTTGATTGGGAAAGCCGACGAGAGTCGGCTTTTTTCTATTCCATACCTACAGTATTCGCTATGACGCAATCTCCAATCGCTTCAGTAAATTCTTGCTCAGCGACTCTTTCGCGTAATCTAAATCTACTTCTAATATATTCTCCGAAGACGACGGTAAATCGTACATCGCATCTGTTAAAATCGCTTCACACAAACTGCGTAAACCGCGTGCTCCCAATTTGTAATCCAAAGCCTTGTCCACAATAAAATCCAAGGCGTCGTCGCTGATGCTAAAACTCACCTCATCCATCGCAAAAAGCTTGGTGTATTGCTTAATCAACGCGTTTTTAGGTTGCGTTAAAATAGCTCGCAAGGTGGCTCGATCTAACGGATCCATGTGCGTTAACACAGGTAAACGACCAATAATTTCCGGAATCAAACCAAAATCTTTTACGTCTTTCGGAATAACATATTGTAATAGATTCTCTTTATCAATCGTCGATTTGTCGGCAGTATTGCTGTAACCAATCGCTTGGCGGTTCAATCGCTTGCTAATGATGCGTTCAATACCGTCGAACGCACCACCAGCAATAAACAAGATATTCTGTGTATTTACTTCCACAAACTTTTGGTCCGGATGCTTGCGCCCTCCTTTTGGAGGTACATTCACCACGGTTCCTTCCAACAACTTCAGCAAAGCTTGCTGCACGCCTTCGCCAGACACATCGCGCGTTATCGATGGGTTATCGCTCTTACGGGCAATCTTATCGATTTCATCTATAAAAACAATTCCGCGTTCGGCTTTAGCCACATCGTAATCGGCGGCTTGCAACAAACGAGTTAAAATACTTTCCACATCTTCGCCCACATAACCCGCTTCGGTTAAAACCGTAGCATCTACAATAGCCAATGGAACATCTAACAATTTGGCAATGGTTTTTGCAACCAACGTTTTCCCTGTTCCGGTTTGACCAACCATGATAATATTCGACTTCTCAATTTCAATATCATCGTCGTCTTTTCCTTGCATCAAACGCTTGTAGTGGTTATACACGGCTACCGAAAGTACTTTCTTGGTTTGCTCTTGTCCAATAACGTACTCATCTAAGTACGCTCTTATTTCTTTTGGCTTTCGCAACTGCAAACCTTGCAACGTCTGTAAGCCGTTGTTCATGCGCAGTTCTTCCACAACAATGCCATGTGCCTGCTCTATGCATCGATCGCAAATGTGCCCGGAGATTCCTGCAATCAGCAAATTGGTTTCAGGTTTTTTCCGTCCACAAAACGAACATTCTAATACTTCTTTTGGCATAAATTTCTTTTTTGAGGAACCATCCTCGATAATTATTAATTGCGGCGCAACACCTCGTCAATCATGCCGTATTCTTTGGCTTCATCGGCTTTCATCCAATAATCGCGCTCGCTGTCTTTGTAAACTTGGTCGTACGGTTGTTTTGAGTGATGCGCAATAATGTTGTACAACTCTTCTTTCAACTTAAGCATTTCACGCAAGTTAATTTCCATATCCGTAGCTACGCCTTGTGCGCCTCCGGAAGGTTGGTGAATCATCACGCGCGAATGCGGTAAAGCCGAACGTTTTCCATCGGCACCAGCACAAAGCAAAACCGCACCCATCGATGCCGCCATACCCGTACAAATTGTAGCTACATCTGGCTTAATGTATTGCATGGTATCGTAAATTCCCAAACCAGCATACACGCTTCCGCCCGGCGAGTTAATGTAAATCTGAATGTCTTTCGAAGCATCGGCACTTTCTAAAAACAACAATTGCGCTTGTACAATATTCGCAATTTGGTCGTCGATACCCGTGCCTAAAAAGATGATGCGATCCATCATTAAACGCGAGAATACATCGAGTTGCGACACGTTTAACTGTCGCTCTTCAATAATGTATGGCGTCATGTTGGTTGGCGTCATTGCTGCGGTTATCTTGTCGAAATACAACGCATTAACACCATGATGTTTTGTGGCATATTTTCTAAAATGCTTCGCTTGTTCAAGCATTGCCTTTGGGTCTTTTCCGTAATTCATAATAAGTAATCTTTGATTTTTGATGATAGCCAATATCGTACCTATTTCAATATTGCACCCAAATTTAAGATAATGTCAGTACATAGATGCAGAAACTGACAAATGGTCGCAGATTTGGCAAAAGTTTAGTAATTATTTACTATTTGTAGCCAACAAAAAATCCCGATTTCTGCAAACCGGGACTTTATCTTTATTGTTTTACTGCTTCAAAACTAATTTTCGCCGTACATCACTTTAATAAAGTCGTCGTACGAAATCTCCTGTTGTTTTGGTGTTGTTTTTTCAGCAAACAAAGCACTAATCTTCTGCGCTACAACTTGTTCCGAAACGCGACGCACCTCGTCTTGGTTGCTTAAAATGCGCATCACAATACCGTTTACTTCTTCGTCTGTTGGGTTCGCATTGCCAAATTGTGCCATTTGCTGACGGATAATTACCGAAGCAAAATCTTTTACATCGTCAAACGTTACCTGAATGTTATTCTGCGAAAGCATTTTTCCTTCAATCAACTGGTAACGCAATCCGTTTTCACTGCGCTTGTATTCTTCGGCAGCTTCTTCTAACGTCAAATTACGATCGTTCGATTGCGCCAACCACTTAATCAAAAACGCTTCTGGTAAATCAAATCTCGTGTTCTCGATCAAATATTTGGTCACGTCGTTTACGTACTGCGATTCAGTCTGACGTGCGTACTGTTGCGCGGCATCTTCTTTAATCTTCACTTTCATTTCCTCGACATCGTGCACCTGATCCGCACCAAACAAACGATCAAAAAATTCTTGATCCAATGTTGCATCAGTAATAGCACTAATCGACTCAATAGTCGCGTCTACCACTACATCTAATCCGTGT
>JAIXTU010000288.1 GCA_027483785.1 Flavobacterium sp. | reverse complement strand
TTCCTTGAAGTACGCTATACGTATCGAAAATTCCGCCTGAACACGCACAAGCACCAACAGATATAACCCATTTCGGCTCAGCCATTTGTTCGTAAACCTGACGCAAGATTGGCGCCATTTTCTTAGCTATAGTTCCCATAACTAAAAGCATATCCGCCTGACGTGGCGAAAAGCTCATACGCTCCGAACCAAAACGCGCTACATCATAATGCGATGCCATGGTAGCCATAAATTCAATTCCACAACAAGAAGTGGCAAAAGGCAATGGCCATAATGAATTAGCACGCGCTAATCCTACTACTGAATCGAGTTTAGTTGCAAAAAAACCTTCTCCAGATAAACCTTCCGGAGCAGGTGCGTTGGTAATTATTTTAGAATCGCTCATAGTTGTATAATCGTTAAGTTAAGGATTACTCCCACTCCAAACCTTTTTTCTTAATAACATAAAAGAACCCAACCAACAACAAAGCCATAAAGATACCCATCTTCATAAAGCCTTCCATACCCATTTCCTTAAAATTAACAGCCCATGGATACAAGAAGATTACTTCAACATCAAACAATACAAACAGTATGGCAACTAAAAAGTACTTTACTGAGAAAGGAATACGAGCGTTTCCAATAGACTCAATTCCACACTCAAAATTCTTATCTTTATTCTTCGACAAACGTCGCGGACCAAGAAAACTAGAACCAATAATTGTTAGGGCAACAAAACCCACCGCTAACAACATTTGCATCAAAATCGGAACATAATCAACCTGAGAAGATTGCATCATTTTGTTTAAATTTTTGCCCACAAAGATAAACGGCAATGCGGATATTAACAACCTAATTAGGTTCGACAAATATTAAAGTCTGTTATTTTTAATGAATATAAATAAAAATGCTGTCATTTAATTCAACCACCATATCGACGCATTCAAAATTGTAGCGAAAGCCACCCACAACATATACGGAATCAATAACTTAGCCGCTAGTCCGTCTATTTTCTTGAATTGAAGATAGGTTTCATAGATCAACAACTCCAAAACCACAATTTCGATAAGTGCTAAAAGCGGATTCTTTAAACCAAAAAACAAAAACGACCACGCTGCGTTTAAAGCTAACTGAACCCACCAAAACAACAACACCTTCCGAATCACAGCAACTTCCGCTTTCGTATTACTCCAAACACGCGCCGCAGCAATCGCCATAAGTACATACAAAACACTCCAAACAGGAGCAAACAACCAACCCGGCGGATTGAAAAACGGCTTCTCGACATGAACAAACCACGATTCGATTCCCGGCTGCGTTACTTTTCCTGCCAAAAATCCGATTCCAACTGTTGTAGCAATTAAAGTTGCGCTCTTGATTGCTAAATCTGTACTTATCTTCATTTTCATAATTTGAAAGTTGATACACGCGCTTTCTATTATCTTTGCGCAAAAACTTCATGCATCTTCACGAAGATTTTATCACAAACCTATTTCCTGCCGCAAATTTTCAGCACAAATCTACGTTTAGTGCGCCAAGTAATATCGCTTTGGTGAAATATTGGGGCAAAAATCCCGATCAAACCCCGGCAAATCCGTCGATTAGTTTCACACTTAATAACTGTAAGACAATCACTTCCGTAGAAGCAACCTTCGTCAATCAATTTTCATTTGATTTCTATTTCGAAGGCGAACGTAAACCAAGTTTCCTTCCCAAATTACAAACCTTCTTCGATAAGATTCTGCCCTATTGCTCTTTCTTAAACGGATTAGCTCTTAAAATAGATTCTAAAAACACCTTCCCGCATTCGTCCGGAATTGCTTCGTCGGCATCGGCTTTAGCAGCTTTAGCCATGAACATTTGCGACATCGAACGCAAACTCAGTACTGATCCAAACGAAGAACATTTGTTGAAAAAAGCTTCGTTCTTAGCCCGAATTGGTTCCGGAAGCGCCTGCCGAAGCATTTCTGGAAATCCGGTAATTTGGGGAAAAAATGAAACCTTTTCACTGGCTTCAGATTTATACGGAATTGACTTCCAAAACACCTTGCATCCTATTTTCGAGAACTATCAAGACACCATTTTGCTAGTCGATGTTGGCCAAAAAGTAGTTTCAAGCACCGCCGGACACGCACTTATGAATAATCATCCGTTTGCTGCTAGCCGATTCGAACAAGCACACCACAATTTGGCACTGATTTCAAAAGCTTTAGAACAAGGCGATCTCGATTCATTCATACAAATAACCGAAAGCGAAGCACTGACCTTACATGCCATGATGCTCACCTCAACGCCTTCATTTATCCTGATGCATGCCAATACGTTACAAATAATCGAACGGGTTCGGCGCTTCCGCGAAAGCAGTAAATTACCCGTTTGTTTCACACTCGATGCCGGTGCTAATGTTCACTTACTTTATCCTGAAAGTATTAAAAGTGAAATTTTAGAATTTATTAAGGAAAATCTTGTTGAATTTTGCCAAAATCAGCAGTACCTTTGTGATACTGTTGGCAACGGAGCGCAAAAGTTGAACTAGCAGAAAATCAACCACATGAAAGGACCACTTTTTTACTCTAAGATATTACTGTTCGGAGAATACGGAATCATCAAAGATTCAAAAGGTTTATCCATTCCGTACAACTTTTATAACGGTGCCCTGAAAATAGATGGCGCTTCAACCGAACAAGCAAAAGCGTCTAACCAAAGTTTGATTCGCTTCACCAACTACCTAAAAGAACTCACGCAACAACAACCCGAATTGGTGCAATTCGATTTCGAAAGCCTAAATCGCGATTTGCAAGCCGGAATGTATTTCGACTCATCGATTCCTCAAGGTTACGGCGTTGGCAGTAGCGGAGCATTGGTAGCAGCGATTTACGATAAATATGCACTTGATAAAATTAGCGTTCTCGAAAATCTAACCCGTGAAAAACTCTTGCGTTTAAAAGAGATTTTCGCAAATATGGAATCGTTCTTCCACGGAAAAAGCTCCGGGCTCGATCCTGTAAATTCATACCTCAGCATTCCCATTCTCATCAATTCGAAAGATAACATCGAAGCAACCGGAATTCCGACCCAACGCCCAGAAGGCAGCGGCGCCGTATTCTTGCTCGATAGCGGAATTGTAGGTGAAACCGCGCCAATGGTGCAAATTTTTATGGAAAACCTAAAGGATAAAGGTTTCCGAAACATGCTGAAAAATCAGTTTGTAAAATATACCGACGCTTGTGTAGAGAATTTCTTGGCGGGCGACCTAAAATCGCTTTTCGAGAACACCAAGCAACTCTCTAAAGTTGCTTTCAATCATTTCAAACCCATGATTCCATCGCAATTTCACGAAATTTGGGAACGCGGTATCGAAACAAACGATTACTACTTGAAGTTGTGCGGATCTGGCGGCGGCGGTTACATCTTAGGATTTACCCAAGATTACGAAAAAGCAGCCGAAGCACTCAAAAACTACAAGCTCGAAGTGGTGTACCGCTTCTAAAAGCAAATGCTTAGCCGAAAAAACAAACGCTTGCTGATGAAATGCGTCAGCTTGTTTTCAGTAGTTCGCGGTTACAACATTCCCATTATTTTTCTGGCTCAATATTTATCGGCCATTTTTATTCTTGCCGGCGATATGCGTGCACTACACGTCTTGCTCGACCCGCTTTTGTTGTGTATCGTACTGGCGTCGGCTATTACTATTGCTTCTGGCTACATCATCAATAATTTCTACGATTCGCAGAAAGATCTAATCAACCGACCGCGTAAATCGTTGCTTGATCGTTTGGTTTCCCAAGGCACCAAACTGCGTGTGTATTTTACGCTCAATTTCATTGCAGTAGCTATTGCATTCATCGTATCGTGGCGCGCCGCAGCTTTTTTTAGCGTGTATATTTTCCTAATTTGGTTTTACTCGCACAAAGTTAAAAAGTACTTGTTGGTTGGGAACTTAATGTCGACACTCCTTGCCATCTTTCCTTTCTTCGTTATTTTACTGTATTACAAAAATTTCGAACCGGTGATTTTCGGACACGCCACATTTCTGTGGTTGCTATTGCTCATGCGCGAAATTGTGAAAGATTTAGAAAACCTTACGGGCGATTTAGCCAACAACTACCACACGATAGCGGTTGAATACGGCGAGTCTAAAAGCAAGCAAGCCTTCACCACGGCGTCGGTACTTACACTCATTCCCGTGTATTTGTTAATCGAACGCTACGATGTTGGGTACATGGATTTATACTTGTACGTTTCGTTAATTGTACTCACCATTTTAAACATCCTACTCTGGAAAAAAAGCGAAAAAAGTCGGTATTTACTGGTTCATAACGGCATTAAAGCACTTATCGTTGCAGGCGTTTTCTGCATTGTGCTTATCGATCCAGGTGTATTGTTGCACGGAAAGAAATTGTTGTAGATTTCGATTTTCTGGGCAGCTATTCCCGCTGTTCACTACAAGTTTTACGTTTGGTGCGCGCTCGAAAATCGCGTGGCAACGGCTTCCTTTGGTCGCCGCCGCAACGCGTTTCTCACAGCGCACCAAACGCAAAAGCTTTTC
>JAIXTU010000109.1 GCA_027483785.1 Flavobacterium sp. | reverse complement strand
GCTCCTTTTTTAGAAGCTAGCCCCGGCGGTACTATCGGGATAGACCCGATAAGTTCACCACTTAACGTATCGTTTTGCAACCCGAACCACGTTTCATATGTAACTGAGCCTGTTGAAGGCGAGTTAATTTTCGGATAATGACACGTTCTGTGTTTTCTTCAGCGGTAAAATCTTCCGCAAAATTTCTGTGAACTTCAGTGTTTTCCGTGCGCTAAAAATCCGAATAAAAAAGCCATATTAAACCTTTAAAACCAAAAACACATTGTGTACTTTGTGTCAAATTTCGTGCAACATTGTGCTCCATCACTAGCTAAGCCTGTCGAAGCCATAATCAGTAAACCTTTCACCCAAGCGAACAAACATCAATTCCTCAACCTTTAAACGCTCCGTATTTTAAAATGCACCAAATGGCGCGAAAGCCGTCTTTCCAATTGATTTTCTTGCCTTCAGCATAAGTTCTGCCGTAGTACGAAATACCAACTTCGTAAATTCGAATGCCTGGAATGCGCGCAATTTTTGCCGTAACCTCAGGTTCAAATCCAAAACGATTTTCCTGCAACGAAACCGATTTTAACTTCTCTGCTCGAAACATCTTGTAGCACGTTTCCATATCGGTTAAATTCAAATTGCTAAACATATTCGATATAAACGTTAGAAATTTGTTTCCAATCGTATGCCAAAAAAACAAAACACGATGCGGTTTTCCGCCCATAAATCGGGAGCCGTAAACCACGTCGGCATGACCTTGTAAAATCGGATTCAACAATAGGATAAATTCATTCGGATCGTATTCTAAATCGGCGTCTTGTACAATGATGAAATCGCCTGTTGCTGTTTCAATACCGGTTCGAATCGCTGCACCTTTACCGCGATTTTTAGGATGATTTACCAAGCGCGCATGAACTGCCGGATTTGCACCAATCCAATCGGCTACACGTTGTTCGGTACCGTCAGAACTGGCGTCGTTTACAATAATGAGTTCCAAGCTAATTTCTGGAAACAGCTTAGCTTCGGCAACTTTAGTGAGTATCGCCTCTACCGTAGCGGCCTCGTTATACGCCGGAATTAAAACACTTAAAACCTGCATTATACGGCGCGTTGAACAACTTCAAACAGGGTTCCGTTCTCGCATTTCAATGTTTTCGACGGAAATTTAAGCAACAAAGCATAGTCGTGTGTGGCCATAATAACCGATTTTCCGTTGGCGTTGATCTTTCGCAATACTTCCAACACTTCCACAGAAGTTTGCGGATCGAGGTTTCCGGTAGGTTCGTCGGCGAGAATCAATTCCGGATCGTTCAGCAAAGCACGCGCAATAGCCACACGTTGCTGCTCGCCACCCGATAACTGATGCGGCATTTTCTTGGCAAACGCTTGCATGTCAACACGCGACAGTACTTCATCGATTTTCGCATCCATGTCGCTGGCGTTTTTCCAACCTGTAGCACGTAACACAAAATGCATGTTTTCGTACACATTTCGGTCGGGTAGGAGCTGAAAATCTTGAAAAACGATACCAATTTTTCGGCGTAAGAAAGGAATATCAGCTTCTTTTAAACCCTTCAAGTTGAAGTCAACAATCTGCGCTTCACCTTGTTCCAGCGGTAAATCGGCATAAAGCGTTTTCATTAAACTCGATTTTCCCGAGCCCGTTTTTCCGATGATGTACAGGAAGTCGCCTTTCTTGACGTCTAAATTCACATCGGTTAATACTGCACGCTTGTCTTGGAATATAGTAACGTTCTGCAAATGCACAACAAATGAAGCCATTTCGTTTTTATCTTTAGTTGTGGGTAAAAGTAAGAAGTTTAGCCGCGTCTTTCAAATAATATTTCCTACTTAATTGTTAGTTCAATTGTTGATATCATTATACTAAATGGCCTTTTACGCTCGTTCTCACTATAGCCAATTTGATATATTTGACCATCTAAAACAAAGTTTACACAATGCGTATACGCACCTTCATTCCAATGCTGTTTGCCTTCCTTTTTTCGACGGCAGTAGCGCAGAAAACAGCCATTTTCACGCACAATCGCGCCGATTTTGATAAGGCTATTCAACTGTATCAAGCCGGGCAATATCAAAGCGCATCGATTTTATTCGATAACATTTATCAAACGCTTCCCGACGCCGACCGGCAATCGGATCTTGCAGCCGACTGTGCCTACTACGCAGCTATTTCTGCCGTAAAGTTGCAGCAACCGGGCGCCGATGCTAAGATTTTAAAATTCTTAAAAGAATTTCCAACTAGCAGCAAGCACAACGAAGCGTACACCGAAGTGGCGCACTACTATTTCAACGCGGGTAACTACGAACAAGCTTTGGAATGGTTTGATAAAGTTGATGAAGGAACGCTAAGCGCCGACGATTCAGAGCGTTTTTCGTTCCAAAAAGGCTATTGTTATTTTGTTACCAAGAATAAAAAAGAAGCACAAAAGTACTTTAATCGCGTAGCAAATTCGAAAACGTACGGCAAGCAAGCCAAGTATTATTTGGGTTTTATCGCCTACGAATCAGAAGATTACAAAGAAGCTACCCGACAATTCGAGCAAGTTGGCGACGATGAGCGCTACAAAGAAAAAATGTCGTATTTCCAAGCGGATATGAATTTCAAGCAAGGAAAGTTTGAAAAAGCCATTGAAGAAGGCAATCGCGCAATGGCAAAATCGACAGCCGGAGAGAAGTCGGAATTGAATAAAATTATCGGCGAAAGCTACTTTAACTTGAAGAAATATCAAGAAGCGATTCCGTATTTATCGGCGTACAAAGGCAAGAAAGGCAAATGGTCGAACACCGATTTTTACATGCTCGGTTACGCGTATTATCAACAAAAAGATTATGAAAATGCGATCGGACAATTCAACAAAATCATCAATGGAAACGATTTTGTGAGTCAGAATGCCTATTACCATTTAGGGGAAAGTTATCTGAAAACCGACAAGAAGCAACAGGCTTTAAACGCTTTTAAGAATGCTTCGGAAATGGAATTTGATTTGAAAATTCAAGAAGATGCGTATTTGAACTACGCGAAATTGAGTTATGAAATTGGCAATTCGTATCAACCGATTCCAGATGTTTTAGCCGGTTTCTTGCAGAAGTATCCCACAAATCCGAATAAGCCTGAAATTGAAACCTTGTTGATTAATTCGTTCATCACTTCGAAAAATTATAAAGGTGCTCTAGAATTATTAGAACGCAACAAAAGCTTCGCCAACAAACAAGCCTACCAAAAAGTGACGTTTTACCGCGGATTGGAATTATACACCGACGGCGATTACCAGGAAGCTTTGGCAATGTTTGAAAAGTCGGTTAACGAACCGCGCGACGCGAAATTTACTGCACGTGCCACATTTTGGAAAGGAGAAACGCAGTACGTGCTCGATCGTTTCAACGAGAGTTTGTTGAGTTTTAGAGAATTTCAGTCGCTTGCAGCAGCTAAAGAAACGCCTGAGTTCAAGAATTTAGATTACAACTTAGGCTATGCGTATTTTAAGTTGAAAGAATACGAACAAGCCGGAACCTATTTTGAGCAATTTACCGCAAAAGGCAACACCGATAAAGTACGTTTAAACGATGCGTATTTGCGCTTGGGCGACAGCCGGTTTGTGTCGGCGAAATATTGGCCGGCAATGGATGCGTACAACAAAGCCATCGATTTAAAAGGCGTTGATGCTGATTATGCTGCTTTTCAAAAAGCAATCAGTTACGGCTTTGTTTCCAAAAACGATCGTAAGATTGAAGATTTAAATAAGTTCGTTTCAACATATCCAAAATCGCAGTACCGCGACGATGCGTTGTACGAGCTTGGAAATACGTATCTAACCGAGAAAAAAACCGAACAAGCCGTAGCGACTTACGACAAATTGCTCGCCGATTATAAAGACGGAACTTACTCCGCCAAAGCCGTTTTAAAACAAGGATTGGTGTACTACAATGCCGATAAAGATAATTTGGCTTTGGCGAAGTTTAAAAAAGTAGCAGCGGATTATCCGAGTACTTCCGAAGCTTTGGAAGCCGTAAGTACTGCGCGAATTATTTATTTGGATTCGGGAAGAATTGATGAGTACGCTGCTTGGGTTAAGACTTTGAGTTTTGTAGAAGTTACTGATGCTGAATTAGATAACGATACTTACGCTGCCGCGGAAAAGCAGTATTTGCAAGGAAACAACAAACAAGCCATTTCAGGTTTTACGGGTTATTTAGCGAAGTTCCCGAACGGAATTAGTGCTTTGAAAGCCAATTTTTACTTGGGTCAGTTGTACTATGCCGACAAATTGGAGCAGAATGCGATTCCGAATTATGAATATGT
>JAIXTU010000300.1 GCA_027483785.1 Flavobacterium sp. | reverse complement strand
AATGATACTCGTTGTATTGAACTATGTCAGGGAACTACAAAATTATACACTCTAGCAGGAAATACTACAAGTATTCAAAGTACCAATTGGAATGTCGCAGGCGGTCAAATCTTATCTAGTTCAAATACCACAATTACAGTTCGTTGGAATACAATAGGTGTAGCAGCTCTAGCAGGTTCAATTACATTGATAAACGGACAAGTAATTGAATTTGAAAGATGTCACGACATAATTGCGGCACCAGGAGCAGCATTTACTGTTGCAGGAGTAAATAGCTTAACATCGCCTTTAGAAGTCTGCCCAGAGACGGATATATATTTTATCAATCAAAGTACTGCGAATGATGGAAACGGAACATTGTACTATTTTTGGGATTTTGGAGATCAAAGCTCTTTTTCAACCGAAGAAAATCCCATACATAGGTATAGCCGTGAAGGGACTTTTGAAGTGCGGCTAACAATTACTAATGGTTGTGGTTGTACTTCGATAGCTAGAATTTTAGTTACGGTGAGGGGTAGACCTCTTGAAATTCTGTGTCCCGCAGTAACTTGTGAAGACCGTGTGGAAACGTATACCGTAAACGTACCTCGCGGATTCTGCAATCGAGTTGATTGGACTGTTGAAGGAGGAACGATTATTTCTACTTCGCAAGATCAGCAAAGTATTGAAGTGCTTTGGAATCGAGTCCGAGAGTCTGGTTTCGGAACAGTTAATGTTTCCACACCTAACTGCGAATGTCGAACACCAGCAGCAATTCAAGTACCAATTGTCACCAACAGAGGTACAATAATGGGGCCAACTACACTATGTGCCGGGAATCAACAGATTTATAGCCTGCCGCAATGGCCTACAACTGATTTTCAATGGCAAATCACTGATGGAGAAGCTACTATAGACTTCACGCAGCAACGAAACGAAATAGCCGTTACCGCAGTTGAAGGCTCTAGCAGCATTACTTTAGAATGCAGATACTTCAATACTTTATTAGGTTGTGGAGGAACGGCTACACTAAGAATTAGTGTTCGGAACTTCGTGGGCATCTCTGTCGACGCACCAATATGCAGAGGACAAGCAGTTTCAATTCCAATTTTAAATACAGAAGGCACAGCAGTAGTCATACCATGGAGAATCACTGGTCCTAATAATTATTCTCTAACTAGAAATACATCGAGTGTAAATGTAACTTTTAACACCGCAGGTAATTATTATTGGACACCAGTATTGCCTAACAGTTGCACTCCTGAGCCAACGGTTATTACAGTAGTGCCTCCTCCCACCGCACCAGCATCAATAAACGGAACGTTTATCGATGTTTGTCCCGAAGTTGTTTATACATACAATACTGCACAACCTCAAACAGGTTACATACAATGGAGCGTAAATAACGGTCAAATTGTTAGTCCTTCTAATGGAATTGGAAATTCTGTTAACGTAAAATTCAATGATAACATGCAGCCACATAGCATTAGCTGTCGTAGAATTGTTGATGAATGTGTTTCAAATGATCTGATAAACAATGTGTCTATTCTAAATCCAACTTTTGCTATATCGGGCAATGATTCTGCTGTAAGCAGCTGTGAGGGAAATTACAATCTTAGTTTTCCAAATCCTGAAAGCATAACCTGGTCAATAAACAACAATTTAGCAGGGAATATTAGTTCTGGTCAAAACACTCCAGCCGCGACTATTTTATGGAATGACGTGGAAACTCCAACCGTTTTTAACGTACAAGCTACAATACAAAAGTGTGGTGAGCTATACACCAATACCTTTAATGTTACAGTCTTCCCTCGAGGAGAAGGCTCAATAATTGCTCCCAACGCGGCATGCTACAGCGATAATACTACATTTAGTGTCGATGCAACGCAATTAGCAAATGCAACAAGTGTAATTTGGAATTTTGGTTATGCAAATGCTACTGCACAAGGTACAACAGTAAATCACTCTTTTCCAGTACCGCAAGGACAGTCGCAAATCTATACCGTTTCTGTTCGCATCAATTACACAAGTGGTAGCTGTAATTACAGTATTGATTTATCAAAAGATATTACAATAACAGCACCCCCGCCAGCAAACATCTCACCAACTGTCATTAATATTTGTCCTACCGATTTACCTGTTATTGATATCTTTAGTTTAACGCAAGATGTTAACCAAGTGGCCTACAATTCAATTAATTGGTATAGAATCGGTTCTAGTGGAGATGTTTTGGTGCAAACCGGCAACGACACTTTCTACGCAATTGGTCAAAATATCGGAGCATATCGCGTAGTGGTAGCTGACGCGCAAGGATGTACCAGATCATATCCGTTTTTTATAATATCTGACTGTCCCGTCATAACGCCACCATCTGAATGCCCACCTTTTGGTGTCGTAGATTTTACTACCAATTTGAGTTGTAGTTCAATTACAGCTAATTCTACTTCCACAGGAACTGTACTATCAAGCAAATGGAGGCTGTGGACACCCTCTGGTAGTTTTACATCTAACGCTGCTGTTTTTCAAGAAGTGATTAGCCAACCGGGAGCTTACTCCATTGCTTTAGATGCGTCCTACGGGCCAAATGAAACATGTACAGTTCGTAAAACAAAACAATTCATTGTACCATACTTGGCAAAACTAGCATACAAGGCTGTCTGTAATAACTCGAACACTTTCGATATTAGTTTAGAAAACACAAGTGCCGTAATGGCTGGAGTTACATTAAATTACTGCGCTTTTTCGATCAATAATGGCACACCTATTCAAGTATACCCAAATGGACTGGGGCAATTTACACTTCCCTTAACACTAACTACTGGTACATACACCGCAAAGATAATAATTGGGGCTGCAGGTTACGATGTCTGTACTTCAAACAATATAACATTTACAGTTGCAGCTCCCTATGTGCCAAACTTTAATATCTCAACAACAATATGTGTTAACGAACCGCTGCTACTGAGTGTTACGGGCCTAGGTTCCGGAATGAATGTATCTTGGTCTTTTACAGATGGTACATCGCTCACTGGCAACAACGTTGAAAAAACATTTACTTCTGCCAACAATCAACGATTTATTACACTAAATATACAAAACGCTTTAGGCTGCATACAAACAGTTACAAAGAGCATTCAGGTTAACAATAATAATGTAAGGGGTAGCGTACAAAGTGCTCCTTCAACAGCATGCTTAGGAAATCCTATCGTTTTGTCGTTTGTACCGGGTAATCTGCAATCAACCCCAGCGCAGTTCACATGGTACAAAGATACACCCAATTCAACCCCAATTGGTTTTTCGCCTACGTTAAGTGTTACACAACCGGGCATCTACTTAGTGCATACTGCAACAGCTAACGGATGTACTGTTTTTGATAACGAAGCGCAAAATGTAGTATTTACACCACGGCCTCCAACGCCTAGCCTAGCAGGGCCTAACCCAATTTGTGATGGCGATGAATTTACCGTGCGTGTAGCTGCTGTGCCTGGTATGGAATATCAGTTCTTCTATAACGGTATTTTGTGGCAAGATTGGGATGCCAATACAGAAATTCCCTTAATTGGCGAAATTGGCACACACACCGTAACATGCACGAGTCGTTTTGCAGGTACAGTGCCATCGTGCACGAGTAACGAAGCTTCTTTTAATTACACCGTAAATGCATTACCCAACCCACCCCTTGTTGAATTGCAAGGGTTTTTATGCGATCCCTTTTATCGTGCAACACTTCGAGTAACAAATCCAGAGGCAGGAGTTACCTATGCTTGGAATAATGGTACGACGGGAAACACAACCCAGTTTACACACGATGGCCCCTATTCGGTAACAGCAAGCCGCAACGGTTGTTCGGTATTTGTTGAAGGCGAATTACCACCAGATATTGATAAATTAATCTGGTTTTTCCCTACAGGCTGCGTCGATTCGTGCACGTATAAGTCTGATTTCATCTTGGCGCCGAATGGTTCCTACGCGTTCTGGGAATATTTAGGAAGTGGTGATACTATTTTAACCAACTCAGGCGCTATAGACGACTTAGTTAATCTTGTTGGAAATACTGAATATATTTTACGTATCGACACAGGAAACTGTATAGTAGAGTCAGCACCGCTCGAGCTAGGTAATGATTCATGTGAAATATGCGATTTAACTTTTCAAAATGACAGCGCCACGCTAATACCGGGCAGTACTTGCAGTTGGGAGGTTAGCATTACCGTTTCCAACCCAGATGCGTTTGGAAGTTATAATTTATCAGATGATAGTAATCAAGGTTATTTTACACCATCAGCCGTTTTCCTAAACGGTGGCGCAAATCCTATAACGGTAACTTATACGGCATTTAACGCAGCAATGACCGGCGGTCCATTAGATATCCGCTTTGAAAACAGTAATGCAGGAATTTGTACTATAAAAACAACCGTTCAATTGCCGTTTTGCAATCAATCTGCTAAACCTGCGTCCAATGATACTTCAGGCACCAATAACAAGAAAAATAGCCTTACTTTAGCGCCAAATCCTGCGGAAACCTTTGTAAGTATAGCGGCCAGTTTACCGCTGGGTATTTTTATTAAAAATATCGCAATAACCGATATGCAAGGGCGCATCGTACAAAATCAGAACTTTAAAGAAACAACCGAAACCCTTACCCTTGGCTTAAACAATTTGCCTCAGGGTATGTATATCATGCAAATTAATTTCTCCGACGGCAAAATAGAGCAGCGTAAACTAATTATTAAATCAAAGTAGCCATGAAAAAATTCATTTTATTTCTCTTGCTATCTCCGGTTGCTGTACTGGCACAAATGTGGCCTTGGGGCGTGCGCGGAGGCGGTT
>JAIXTU010000262.1 GCA_027483785.1 Flavobacterium sp. | reverse complement strand
TAAAGTATTTGTAAATGGAGCATATAATCAAAATGAAATACGCCAAATAAATGACCCGGGGAACCAAGAAGGAAACAGTACTGTTTTATTGCCTGGGCGAATTGTAAATGAATGGAATCTTATACCTTATGTAGGTGTGAATCAGTCAAATGGTAATTTGTTGTTTTTAGATCGTAATGGCAATGTAACGGAAAATCCTGATCCTATTGCTGATCGTCGACTAACTGGAAAATCTGCAATACCTGTTTATACAGGTGGATTTGGTCTAAATGCCGATTTCAAGAATTTCTTCTTAGATGCACAGTTTTCCTACGCATTAGAAGTATACAGATATGATAACCAAATGCGTTGGGCAAATCTTACAGAGTTTATTGGTCAAGAAAACGTTTCTGCGGATATGCTTAATGCATGGACAATTGATAATCCCACCAATTACCCTTCTTTGAGCGCAACCAATTACACTTTCGATTCAGATTCAACACGCTGGTTGAAAGACTCCTCTTTCCTACGCTTAAAAAATGTTTCTTTTGGATACAATGTTCCTAAAGATTTTCTCTCAAAGACTTTTTTCAGTTCTATGAAATTATTTGTTCAAGGTGAAAATTTGTTAACTTGGACGAAATGGAGAGGATTTGATCCCGAGAGTATTTCAGCGAGTTTAATTACGGGGTATCCAAACCCTAAGACAGTGTCGTTCGGTGTTAGTGCACAATTTTAATCAAAAATATAGATAGATGAAAAAAATATTTTCTTTAATCGCTGTGCTAGGATTGTTTCTAAGCAGTTCTTGCGATGATGCCATAGATATTATTCAAGAAGGAGAACTTTCTGAAGCTGCATTATTTGAAACTTCAAATGACATGCAAGACTTTCTTATTGGCAACGTCTACCCTTTCGTTTCGATAGATAACGAAATCGGTTTTACTGCAAATTTTACGGACGAAATAGGAATTGGCCCCTCTAATGGCGGGCAGGGTACTGAATTGTTTCGTTATATTCTTACTCCAGCAGAGGGCTATGCTTCTTCGTTATGGTTGAACAAGTATACTTTGATCAACCGAGTTAATAGATTGATTCGTGGAGCAACACTCATTACCGTAAAAGATGAGGCTGATCAAATTAGAGTTAACAGTATATTAGCAGAAGCTAGAGCTCTTAGAGCATTTGCCTATATGCAGCTCTTAGCTTTTTATTCGACCGACATGACTGATCCTGAAGCATTAGGTGTTATGTTGCTTGATTTTGTTCCAGAAGTTGATACAAAGTTGCCAAGAGTTCGTAATGCTGAAATTTTCGCATTGATTGAAGCTGATCTTCAGTTTGCGCAAACGAATTACAGACTACCTGAGCCACCAATTCCTGCAAATCAATACAAGTTCGTTACGCAAGATTTTATAAATGCAACATATGCAAGGTTTTATTTGTATTCAGGAAATTACGCCTTAGCAAAACAGTACGCTCAGCAGGCTATCACTGAATCCGGTCTTGTTCTTACACCTGCAACCCCCTACAATGCTGCAAATTTTTACACTGCAGGAACTTCGAATCCATACCGCAGAATGTGGGCAGATGCTGCACCTCCGGGAGGTCGTGGAGAAATCTTATTTGCTCTATCTCGTCCTACTGCGGGTGGTGGTGGTAGTATTGGCGGTACGTTCTTCTTTAATACAACTGAATTGACAGGAGGTGCCTTCTTTAATATGGGTTTGAACCTGTTTAGTGAATTAAACGAAAATGCAGGTGATATTCGGAGGTTGGCGTTTGTTGATCCAACTTCTACTGCTGAAGATCGCATAATTGATAAATATCCTGGTAGAACTAATGCTGCTTTGCGAAATGATATCAAGATATATAGAATATCAGAAATGTATTTTATTCTAGCCGAATGTGCTGTGGTTGAAAACCAATTATCTACCGTAGCTGGTTACATTAAAAATATTAGAGATGCAAGAAGCAGAATTGGTGCAGTTGCACTTCCAGTCTATACAAGTGCACAAGATGCGTGGGCAGATATTGTTGATGAAAGAAGGAAAGAATTGTGTTTCGAAGGTCACCGTTACATTGATTTAAAACGTCTCGGCGTTCTTGCAAATAGGTCAATTGATCGAAATGCCTCTGATGACCGTCTTGCAACTACTCCCTTAACTATATCAAACACTGATTACCGTTTTACGATGCCTATTCCACAATCGGAGATTCAAGGTAATCCAAACATTCGTGACCAGCAGAACCCAGGTTATAACTAAATATAATAAAAACGCGTATGAAAATCTTAAAAATATTTGCAGTATTACTTCTATTTAGTGCTGTTATGTCTTGCAACAATGATGATAACGGTCAAATTGAATATTCAGGAGACAATGTTGTTGCATTTGGTGATCCTGCCCCTTCGGAGCGGACCGTATTTGTTTTTGAAGGAACAGAATTTAATGAAATTGAGATTCCATTTGGTTTTGTTAGGCCATTAAGCGACGATACGGACGTGACTATCTCGATAGATAGTGAAAATAGTGAGGCAGTTGAGGGGATTGACTTTTCAATAGTAGCTTCAACAGTTACTGCTAATGCAGGCGAAACTAAAGGTGCTTTTCTTGTTCGTTTTTTTGAAAACGTTGCCACTGAATCTGGTAAAAAGGTGGTATTTAATATTTCAGCTGATAAAGTTGAAACAGCAGTGTTCAACAATTCGTATACAATTAATGTTTCGAGTAGTTGTGTTATCGAATCATTTGTTGGACAGTTCACTTCCCAGACTTGGTGGTATGACCCAGCTACCTTTGTAGGTGAAATTGCCGTCGGTAGTAATCCTAATACTCTAGAAATCGTTGATTTTTTTCCAGATAATGTTGATTCGCCGAATTTTAAATTACGGTATAATCCTAATACTTTTGTTGTTTCGTTCCAGCAGCAATCTACTGGTGCAATTGCCGCTGCAGGTGAAATTTTTGTGAAGCAAGCTGATGGTAAAATTTCAAGGTTTAATCCTTGTACTAGAATAATGACTTTGCAGGTGGAGTATTTTGTTCCAGGCACCTCAGCTTCTTCTGGTGACCAAGTGGAAACGTTCACGGGTATTTAGTTTAGTAAAAACCTATCATGTGAAAAGCCGTTCCGATCTGGAACGGCTTTTTGTTTTTTTAGTATAACTTTTGTTAAAATCTTAAAGATTGGTTGTTATTGATGGTTGTTTTGTTTTAATTTGTATGTAAATAAAAGGTTATGAAAACAATTACATTTTTTATAGCATTCTCTCTTCTTGCCAGCGTAGCTGTTGGGCAAACTGCAGAAGAACGTCAAGAGATAATTAAAAATACCGACGTGAGAACGCTTCAAGAGCTGAAGTTGCAGTTTGAAGCTGAAGCTTCCGAGAGGAGTCAAAGAATTTCTTCATTTCTTTCTGCTAATCCGAATTTTAAAAAGAGAGTAGTTTCGGGCTTTGCCATTCAAGAACTTTACGATATCGATGAAAATGGCGAACCCATATATTTTCGTACTTCAAATTTTAATGGTGCAAGAACAACAAGAGCCGATCGTTTGTACAGTGGAGGTTCACTTGGTTTAAATATTCAAGGTCAAGGAATGACTGCATACGTGTGGGATGGTGGCGGTAGTCGCGCTACTCACGTTGAGTTTCCCGGTGATAAAGTATCTAACCTCGATGGTGCAGAAATGGTAGATCATGCAACCCATGTTATGGGAACTATTGTTGCTCAGGGTATCACGAGTACCCTTCGAGGAGCTGCTTTTAATGCAAGTGGTATGGCTTATGATTGGAATTCTGATTATGCCGAAATGGCTACGGAAGCTGCCAATGGAATGCTTGTTTCAAACCATTCTTATTGGATAGGAAATAATTCCAACGCTTGGATATATGGAGCGTATGATACTCGTGCGCGACAATTTGATCAAGTGGCTGTTGCCGCGCCTTTTTATCTTGCGGTAACTGCCGCAGGAAATGATAGAAATGACTTCAGTGATGATATTTTATCAAGCTATTTGTCACTTAAAGGAGGATACAACCTAACACGAGGAATGCAAAACGCAAAGAATTACCTCACTGTGGGAGCTGTTAGTCAAGTACTAAATTATCAATCTCCTCAAAGTGTTGTAATGTCAGATTTTAGTTCTTGGGGCCCCACTGATGACGGTCGAATTAAGCCTGAAGTAGTGGCAAAAGGAGTTAATGTCCGGTCAACTTTAACCGCAAGTGATACATCTAATGGTATCGAAAGCGGTACTTCGATGGCTAGTCCTGGTGTGGCTGGTGTAGCGTTGTTGTTACAGCAATACTACAATTCAATCAAGCAGACTTACTTGAGAGCTGCAACTTTAAAAGGTTTGATAATGCATACTGCCGATGAAGCAGGTCCAGATGTGGGTCCTGACTATATGTTTGGTTGGGGGCTTGTGAATGCTGAACGCGCGGCGAACACAATTACAAATTCTCAGAACCAAAGTGCGATGATTTCCGAGTTGAATCTTTTAAACGGGAATTCGTACAGCATAGCAGTTGCGGCTAACGGAACGACCCCATTAAGTGCCTCAATTTCTTGGACTGATCCTGCGGCTTCTTCCCAAAATTCAGGAACTAACGACCCAACAACAATTTACCTTTCGCGAGACCTCGACATTCGTATAACTAAAGATAATGAGGTGTTTTTTCCTTGGACGTTAGATCCTGCAAATCCAGCTGATTCTGCAGTTCGAACTGCTGACAATTTTAGAGATAACTTTGAAAAAGTGCAAGTAGATAATCCGAGCGGTACTTACACGATTACAGTAACACACAAAGGCACATTACCTACCAGTGGGTCAACTGCTGGTCAGAGATTTTCACTTATCGTAACGGGTCCATCTCTAGTCTTAAATAACGAAGATATTAATCGTACAAAACCATTCGTAGTATACCCAAATCCTTCTAAAGGGTTTATCAATGTAGGATACGAAGCAACTACTGATCGCGTACTAATCCAATTGTTTGATATCAGCGGCAGAATTGTCAAAACACTTGACAGCGCAGCATTAAACAATTCTATCGATATTTCAGATTTAGCAAATGGTGTTTATGTCCTTAAATGCAATGATGGAAATAAATCTGTAAGCCAAAAAATTGTACTTTCTAAATAAGTAAACTATGCGAAAGCTTGCCCTTTTGGTTTACATGCTTGTCGCATTTCTATATACTCAAACGACCAATGCTATTTGTATTGGTCGTTTTTACGTTTTTGATTTTACGACTTATCACTCCTATATCTATATTGTTGAGCCAGAGCCTGATTTGAAACAACTGGAAGCATTGGGCGATAAAGCAGGTCAAAATAAAAATTGGGAGCTAGCACTTAAATATTACAGACAATTGGTGCAAGCGCGTCCCGATATCGCAAATTATCACTATAAATACGGAGGTGCACTAGGAATGCTTGCCAAAGAAAGTAATAAGTTTAAAGCTCTTGGTATGATTGGGGAAATTAAAAAATCTTTTGAAACCGCAATAAAATTAAATCGGAACCACATTGAAGCGCGTTATGCTCTTGTCGAGCTTTATCTTGAACTTCCAGGAATTGTTGGTGGTAGCGAGCGCAAAGCACAGCAGTATGCTTTAGAATTACTTACTATTTCACCTTTAGATGGAAATCTCGCAAAAGGAAGGATAGCAGAGTACTTTAAAAGATATAAACAGGCCGAAAGCTTTTATCTGCAAGCGCACAAAATCGGAAATTCTAAAGTTACCAAACAAAAACTGATCAATCTTTACAAGCTTACAAGGCAATTTGATAAATTGCAGAATCTAGGTTAATACCAAATAAATGAATATCCATTTTATCGCTATAGGAGGCAGTGCTATGCATAACCTCGCACTAGCTCTGCACGCAAAAGGTGAAACAATAACAGGTAGCGACGATGCTATTTTCGAACCATCGCTAACCCGTCTCAAAAATGCAGGTTTACTTCCCAATATTCTTGGTTGGTACCCTGAAAAAATTTCAACGTCTCTAGACGCTGTAGTTCTCGGAATGCATGCAAAAGAAGACAATCCAGAACTTTTACGAGCCAAAGAGCTTGGCATTAAAATTTATTCCTATCCCGAATTTTTATACGAACAAGGAAAAAATAAAACACGTGTAGTTATTGGTGGTTCCCATGGAAAAACATCAATCACCTCAATGGTATTGCACGTTCTCAATTACTGTGATAAACCTACCGATTATATGGTGGGTGCACAACTGGAAGGGTTCGATCGGATGGTTTCGATAGAATCTGAAAACGAATTTTTCTTAATTGAGGGCGATGAGTATCTTTCCTCACCCATTGATCGGCGACCAAAATTCCACCTATATAATCCAAATATTGCAGTAATTAGCGGAATTGCTTGGGACCACATCAATGTATTTCCTACATTCGATTCCTATGTAGAACAGTTCAGAATCTTTATTTCGAAAATTACTGCAGGCGGGATTCTAATTTATAACGAACAAGACGAAGTCGT
>JAIXTU010000196.1 GCA_027483785.1 Flavobacterium sp. | reverse complement strand
AGTCCTCCTCTTAACATCACACGAGCGTAGCGACTGCCGAAGGAAATCCCTCTTGGGCTCTCGTTCTCGCAAAGAAAGTGCACAAAATAAAAAACCCGATACGAAAGTATCGGGCTTCTTTAAGCTCCCCCTCTTGGGCTCGAACCAAGGACCCTCTGATTAACAGTCAGATGCTCTAACCAACTGAGCTAAGGAGGAAAATATTTTTATGTCGTGCCTAACGCGGTTGCGATTAAAGCGGTGCAAATATAGCTATTGTTTTTATTCTACAAAACAAAATTTAAAAATAATGCGCTGCTTTTACTTGAAAAATAGCTTGTAAATGTCGTTGCCGTTTGCAAAAAGCACTAAACCAATCAGTAAGAAAAAGCCTACCATTTGCGCGCGCTCTAAAAATTTGTCGCTTGGCTTTTTACCGCTGATCATTTCGTACAACAAAAACATCACATGACCGCCGTCGAGTGCCGGAATAGGCAATAAATTCATGACGCCGAGAACAATAGACAACATGGCCGTAATTGCCCAAAATACCTGCCAGCTCCACTGCTCTGGGAAAATATTAAAAATGGCGTAAAATCCTCCCACGCCTTTCGCTGCACCAGTACTTGGGGTAAAAATCGCTTTTAGCTGTCGGCCGTAATCTGCTAACTGATTTATCCCTTTGTCTATACCAACCGGAATCGACTCAAAAAAGCCGTACGACTCTCTACTGAATTTATAGTAACCCAAACGCTCTAGGTTATCTTCCTTCAAACCGCCTAAACCAACACCTAATTTGCCTTGTGCATTTACGTTTAGCTGCACAGGAACACGCTTGTTGTCGCGCAAAACAACGCCCGAAATAGACTTTCCTTTATTCGCTTCCAAAATTTTTGGCGCTTGATCGAAATACTTAACCGGCTGTCCGTTCAATTCTACCACAATGTCTTTTGCCTTCAAGATGTCTTTGTTCTTCGAATCGTCGGCTAAGCCACGAACTGCAAAGGGCATTCTTAAGGAAATAGCGTTGCGCTTATCCGCGTCGATAAACTGACCAATAAAGTTCTGCGGCAATGTGATGGTTTGTGGCGTTCCGTTACGTTCGATTTCAACCGTTTTTGCCATCAATAGATCAGACATAATTGCCGAACTAAACTTATCTACTTTAATATTATCTATACTGAGAATCTTGTCGCCCGTCTGAATTCCGGCTTTTTCCACAACGGGATTTTGAACCCAAACGCCGTCTTTTACTTCGCTGTTCTTGACGTAATAATCGCCATAAGCATAAGCCATTCCAATGTAAATCAAAAACGCCAAAACAAAGTTTACCGTTACGCCTCCTAACATAATAATGAGTCGTTGCCAAGCCGGTTTCGAACGGAATTCCCACGGTTGTGGCTCTTGCTTCATCGATTCGGTATCCATCGATTCATCAATCATACCGGCAATTTTCACGTAACCACCCAACGGCAACCACCCAATTCCGTAAACGGTTTCGCCTATTTTCTTCTTAAACAATGAAAACTTGACGTCGAAAAACAAATAAAATTTCTCAACCTTCGTCTTAAAAATCTTGGCTGGTATAAAATGTCCTAACTCATGTAAAACGATGAGTAGCGACAGACTTAACAAAAACTGACCAAATTTGACAGCAATTTCCATGAATCTTCTTCTAAATGAGCCGCAAATGTAATCTTTTTGAGGCAGCAGTAAAACTGCCCATGCAACGGCAGTCTGTAAAAGTTTGTTAATTTCGCAAGGCTCACTTAATACCTTATACGCGTCATGATTTTTAAATCTGTTCCGAACACCGAACTAAAAACAGCACCACTCATTTTTGGAGGCAACGTTTTTGGCTGGACTATCGATCAAAAAACTTCTTTTCAACTTCTGAACGCCTTTATCGAAAAAGGTTTTAATATGATCGATACGGCCGACATCTACTCGCGTTGGGCGTCGGGAAATGTAGGTGGCGAATCGGAAAAAATCATTGGTAAATGGTTGTCTGACGTTAAAAGGCGCGACAAAATAATCATTGCTACCAAAGCCGGAATGGACATGGGCGAAGGAAAAGTAGGATTAAAAGCAGCGTATTTGAAATCGGCTGTGGAACAATCGTTGCGAAACTTAAAAACCGATTATATCGATTTGTTTCAAAGTCATCAAGACGATCCTGAAACTGCTCAAGACGAGACACTTCGCGCGTACGACGAACTTATTCAAGCGGGGAAAATTCGCTACATCGGCGCATCAAACTTTACTGCCGATCAATTACAAGAAGCTTCTGAAATAGCTCGATCGCAACAATTGCAGCCGTACCGAACTTTACAACCGTACTACAACTTATACATGCGCGATAAGTTTGAGGGCGAACTCCAAAACGCCTGTGCCGAACTCCAACTCGCAGTCATTCCGTATTTTAGTTTGGAAAGCGGATTTCTAACGGGCAAATACCGCAGTACAGCCGACCTTCAGAAAAGTATCCGCGGCGGCCGTTTTGCCAATCATTTCAACGAACGCGGCATGCGTATTTTAAGTACGCTCGATGCACTAGCGGCTGCGCACCACGTAACACCAGCAGCAATTGCATTGGCGTGGTTACTCAAGCAAGAAACCATACTTGCACCTATTGCCAGCGCAACTTCAATAACGCAACTCAACGAATTACTTGCAATAGCCGACATCGAACTTAGTGCCGACGAAATTCAGCTACTCAATCTAGTTTCGGCTAGTTCTTAATGAATTGAAATGAAGCCGACGAGCCTGAAGTAGCTCGCAACTTTAAAATGTACGTCCCAACCGCCAAGCCTTGTACATCGATGCGTTGTGCGTCTTTTGGCTGCGCAACTAAGCGTCCTTGTATGTCGTAAATAGACATTTCGCCGATTTGCAGCCCTTCTGGAACAGAAACCGACATAAAATCGGTTGCCGGATTTGGTGCTAAAGCCACTTGATTGAGTAGAAAACTGTCGGTTCCTAATGTAATGGAATTGTTTCGGCTGATGATATTGCGGTTCGGGTCAAAACTCACGTCAACCACAGGAAAGTTTACCGGAACGATAAATTCTTGTCCGTTGCTTGTGTGTTCTACACGCACAATTTGTTGTTCGCCTGCGCTGCTAAACAAACCAATTTCCACAGGCATTTCGAAAAAGCTAACCGACGGATGTGACTGGGTTTGGTTCAAAACAATTTTCGCCTGATTGTTGCCCAAATACGTTACCGCAACCGAATAGCTTGGATATCCTTGATTGTAAATCCAGTCGTTAAAAAACTCTTGTAAATCGCTACCCGAAGTTGTTTCGCAAATGTCCTGAAACTGCGAGGTCACAGCATAATTAAAAGCCAAAGCTGGGTCGTTTAAAAAATTTCGCAGCGCTTGGATAAAAACATTGTCGCCCAACTTGTAGCGCAACATGTGTAATACCATGGCGCCTTTGCTGTAACTTAAACGATTGCTAAAAATTCGATTTACATTGTTCGTTTCCGCTGGCGTTAGGTACACAGCACCACCTGCTACCGAGGTAATCCAGTTGGTAAGCGCGTTTTTGTGCTCAACAAAAGCTGCATCGCCATCAAAAGCTTCGATAACCATAGCCGACAAATACGTGGCAAATCCTTCGTTTAACCAAATGTCTTGCCAACTGCCGCAAGTAACTTTATTTCCAAACCACTGATGTGCTAGTTCGTGAGCAATCAATCCGCGACTAAAATTGCCCATAAACGAAACGGTTGTGTGCTCCATGCCGCCGCCCCAACCAAATTGTGCGTGTCCGTATTTTTCAGTGTGGTACGGATACGTCTGAAACAAATCTTCAAACATACTCATAATGGGCAGTGTAAGTGCAAGCTGCTGTTGCGCTGTACTTAAACTTTCCGGATACACATAATTTACAATCGGAAAATCGTTTGGTGCAGTCCCTGCCGTTTGGTTAAAAACTGAATAGTTTGTTACGGCAATAGCAATTAAGTAGGCCGGAATCGGAAAGTTATGCGAAAAATGCGTCGTTTTGGTGTTTCCAGTAACAACAACCGATTCCTGCAAGCCATTAGCAACAGCCACATACTGCGATGGCGTGTTCAGATAAATATCTATAGAGTCAATTTTATCGTTTAAATCTTGTTTACACGGCCACCAATCACGGGCACCGTATGGTTGCGAAAGCGTCCACAGTACCGGAACGCCGTTGTGGGTGTCAATCGTAAAAGCTTCTTCGCCGGTTGCCGGCTGCCCGCTGTAGGTTACTGTCACGGTATTTTGCTCTCCTGCCGGAACTGGCGTTGGAAAAGTAATTACAAGTTCGTCGTTGAAATTCTGCGTAAAGTTTAAAGAAACATTCCCTGAAGTGACTTGCGAAACAGTTAATTGATTCGACAAATCAAATGTCATTTGCGTTAACACAGTCGTTGGAATAAAATCGGTTGTCACCACGCCGCTAATAAAATACTGCGCCGGATCTACGGTAAAATTCAAAGTTTGGTGCTTCACGTCGTAATTTGCCGTGTTATTATTCACTTGAAACGAAACTAAACTCTGAGCCGCACGCGCTTCGGCGTTTGAAATTTCAAAGTCAATTCCGTGTTGTGCCCAAGTGCAAAACGTCGAAAACAGAGCCAAAAAAAGCAGCTTCTTCATACCAAATGTTTTTTCAAAGATAGCAAAGAACCCTTTCTGTTGCGTACCCGCAAATTTCTTGTCTTGCAAATCCTTTTTTGTTAGGCAATTTCTATTTCTATTTGGGCCTTGCGCACCTGGTTAGCGTTGCCTCGTTACCTCGGCCTAAATTAAGGTGCGCCGGGCTTTTCGCGGCAATTCGCTTGGTTGCCTGCTAGCGCAAACGCTGCTTTTTCAGCTTCCGTTGGTCGCTGCAAAACCAGCTTGCGCTCACGCGGGCAACAGCAGCTCATTTCTGCTCCAATCCCTAAGGCGAAAATCCGTAACTTAAAAAAATCCGAACCGATTTTCTTCCCCGAAAAACAATCAAAAATTTACGGAAAACCCGTAATGGTAGGAAAAATTGTTTTGTAACTTCGCACTACGGGGCGGGGGTGGTACTTCCCAGTATATAGTATACCGCAGTACTTTTTTCAGATTCTTTTTCCCGAAAATGCGTCTTTCAGATTTTTCAGCTAGATTTCAAAAACCAATCGAAAAAAACAAATCGTGAAATCAAGCTAGTAACACAAAAAGAAGTCCAAAATCAAAAAACAACAGCAAACAGAATACGGTTGGTTAATTAGTTAAATATCAAATAGTTGAGCAGAAACCCCGCCGTTAATCAACAAAAAGCATCGATTTCCATTTCATTCAAAACAAAAAACAAGACCGCCGTTCATTCAAAACGAACACTTTTGCACGCAGTTTACCAACCATACACACGGCTTTTTAGTTAAATTTGCACGCTTTACAATTTTTTCAAATGCTACAAACAACTCACATCCGCGAAAATACAGCCAAAGTGCTTGCTGCCTTGGCCAAACGAAATATCGATGCCACGAAAACAGTTGAAGAAATATTGGCACTCGACGACAACAGAAAGGCTACGCAATTAGCGCTCGACGAAGTGCTTACACAAGCTAATGCCCTAGCAAAAGACATAGGAAATTTGATGAAATCGGGCGAAAATGCCAAAGCGCAAATTCTCAAAGAAAAAACAGCACACCTCAAAGAAGAGAGCAAAAAATTGTACGAGAAACTCGACGAGTTGCAAGCTGCTCTCTTGCCACTGCTGTACAGCTTGCCCAACACGCCTGCCGATAAAGTAGCTCCTGGAAAAAGTGCCGACGATAATGAAGTGGTTTTCACCTCAGGTATCATTCCTGAACTTAGTGCCGATGCGGTTCCACACTGGGATTTGATCAAAAAATACGACATCATCGATTTCGAACTCGGAACCAAAATCACAGGACCCGGTTTCCCGATTTACAAAGGAAAAGGTGCCAAATTGCAACGCGCGCTGATCAGTTACTTCCTCGATAAAAACATCGATGCGGGTTACCAAGAATTTCAGGTTCCGCATTTGGTAAATGAAGCGTCGGCGTACGGTACTGGGCAACTTCCCGACAAAGAAGGCCAGATGTATCACGCCGTTAAAGACGACTTATACCTCATTCCAACAGCCGAAGTTCCGGTTACAAACATCTTTCGCGATGTTATCCTGAAAAGCAACGAACTTCCTGTTTTAGCTACCGGTTATACGCCTTGTTTCCGTCGTGAAGCGGGTTCATGGGGCGCTCATGTTCGCGGCTTAAACCGTTTACATCAATTTGATAAAGTTGAGATTGTTCGTATCGAAAAGCCTGAAAATTCATACGCCGCTCTCGAAGGCATGGTTGAACATGTGAAAGAAATTTTAGAAGAATTAAAACTACCTTACCGAATTTTACGCTTGTGCGGCGGCGACATGGGATTTGCCTCTGCCATGACCTACGATTTTGAAGTATATTCCACTGCGCAAGGTCGTTGGTTGGAAATCAGTTCAGTTTCTAACTTCGAAACCTTCCAATCAAACCGTTTGAAATTGCGTTACCGCGACGAAGACGGAAAAAATCATTTAGCGCACACACTAAATGGCTCATCGCTCGCCTTGCCGCGTGTTTTGGCAGGAATTTTGGAGAATTACCAAACACCCGACGGAATAGTAATTCCAGAAGTGCTTCGTAAATACACCGGATTCGACTTTATTTCATAAGTACGCATACGGTTTTGCCGGTAGTTTCGTTAGCTTTTTAGAACGCATTATGAAAAAATATTTTTGGATACTGCTTTGTCTTATTCCGCTGACTTCGTTTGCACAAAACGAACAGATTGCCGCGCAGTATTTCGAAAAAGGCGATTTCGAAAAAGCAGTACTTAGCTATGAAGAATTAATTGCGAAAAACCCCGGCCACAACGGACATTTTGCACGCCTGATCGAAAGCTTACAGCAACTTAAGCAATTCGACAAGGCCGAAATACTGCTGAAAGAACGCTTGCAGCGCTACAAACAACCTAACCTTTATGTAGATTTAGGCTACCTCTACGCGGCCAAAAAAGAAGAGGCAAAAGCAAAAGAGAATTACCAATTAGCCGTTGATGAAGTTCGCAAAAATCCAGTTCAAGTTTACGCTGTTGCTAACAGTTTCGAAAAATATGTGTTGCTCGACTACGCACTGCAAGTATATGAATTGGCTACAGCTGCCGATCCGCGCTTAAACTTTAATTTCCAAATTGCAGTTATCTACGGACAGCAAGGAAAAACCGATTTAATGATCGAGAAATTTCTTGATGAAGCGAAGAAAAATCCGACAATGCAAATTAGCATACAAATGCAACTCAGTCGGTTTATGATGGGTGAAGATAAAGGCGATGAAACTTTTACAGCTGCCTTACGGAAAGCACTTATTCAGCGTTCGCAAAAAGATCCAGACATTTTCTGGAACGAATTCTTAAGCTGGTTTTATATTCAACTTAAAGAATACGACAAGGCATTTGTTCAGCAAAAGGCGATTTTCAAAAGAAATCCAGACGTATTTTACAACATTCTCAATTTAGCGAATTTAGCTTATGAAGACGATGATGTAGAAACAGCAAAAGCAGTTTACGAATTCGTACTTGCCAACACAACCGACGTTGATTTAATCATCGACGCCAAAACATTTCTATTGTCTGACACCATCAAAAATGCAAAACCAGCCGATTATCCAGCAATCGACGCCAATTTTGCCGCTTTGTACGAAGAGTTTGGAAGAAGTGCGGTAGTTTATCCCTTGCTCATCATCCAAGCAAATTACGAAGCATTCAACAAAGAAAATCCAAACTTGGGTATTCAGATTTTGAAAGATGCTTTGAAAATGCCGCTCAACAGAAACGAAGTTGCCGAAATCAAAATGAATATGGCCGACATTTTGTTGTTCGATGAAAAATACAATCAAGCTTTACTCTATTACGCACAAGTTTCGGAAGATTTCAAAAACGACGCCATCGGGCATGAAGCCAATCTGAAAGCTGCCAAAACAAGCTATTATCAAGGCGATTTTACCTGGGCACAACAACAGTTTAAAGCTCTAAAATCGGCTTCCACACAACTCATTGCCAACGATGCGCTCGAAATGTTTTTGCTCATCAGCGATAATACCGTTGCCGATTCGACACAAACCGACTTAAAACAACTGGCCAAAGCCGATTTTTTCCTCTATCGCAGAAAAAACACGTTGGCTTTAGAAATACTTCAAAGTCTGCTGAAAACCAATAAAACGCAAGAAATCCTCGACGTTACAAACATTCGTTTAGGCAACTATTTCAACGAAACCGGCGCATACAACGAGGCATTGACGTATTATTCCACGATAATTTCCAATTTTCCTGAAAGCGTTTATCTCGATGAAGCGCTTTATGCCTCGGGCGTGATTTGCGAAATGCATTTAGCCGATGCCGAAAAAGCGAAAAGTTTTTACGAAAAGGTTATTTTCAATCATCCCGACTCTATCTTTTTCGTAGATGCTCGGAAGCGCTACCGTTTATTGCGTGGCGATAAAAATCTTTAATCTATGATCATTTATAATGTAACCTGCAACGTGGATAAATCCATTCACGACCAGTGGCTGCGCTGGATGAAGGAAACACACATCCCCGAAGTATTAGCAACAGGAAAGTTTATATCGGCTCGTTTAGTGAAAGTTTTGGTGGAAGAACCCGAAGGCGCAACAACATATGCCGTGCTGTATACTGCCCAAAACCACAGCGATTTGGAAAGCTATTACCGAAACGACGCACCGCGCTTACGCCAAGACGGACTAAAACTCTTTGGTGATAAAATGCTTGCCTTTCGCACCGAACTTCAAGTTGTTGAAGATTTCTATCAAACCACCTAAATCCGTTTCATGCAAAAAGTATCCGCTAAAAAACACCTTGGGCAACACTTTCTCACCGATGAAAATGTAGCTCAGAAAATTGCCGAAACCCTTAGCGGAAGCGGTTACGATAACGTGCTTGAAATTGGTCCGGGAATGGGAGTTCTAACAAAATATCTGCTTAAAAACGAAAGATTTAAAACGTCGGTGATTGAAATCGACACCGAATCGGTTGCGTATCTAAAAACGCATTATCCCGAATTGGAAAACCGAATTTTGTCAGCAGATTTTCTCAAAACAGATATCACCACATTTTTTTTTTTTTTTTCTTTTGCCATAATTGGAAACTTTCCGTATAACATTTCCTCGCAAATTGTTTTCAAAATGTTGGAAATCCGACAATTTGTTCCAGAATTCTCCGGAATGTTTCAAAAAGAAGTTGCCGAACGTATCTGCGAAAGCGAAGGATCAAAAACCTACGGGATCTTATCGGTGTTAGTGCAAGCTTTTTACGACGCCAAATACCTATTCACCGTTTCTGAAAACGTATTCAATCCGCCGCCAAAAGTAAAAAGCGGTGTTTTGAAACTCACTCGAAAAGAAAATTTTACGCTTCCGTGCAACGAAAAATTGTTTTTTACAGTAGTGAAAACCGCTTTTGGGCAGCGACGCAAAACATTAAGAAATAGTTTAAAATCGCTCGCTTTGTCGGACGGTTTGCGATTAGATAGTATCTTTGACAAGCGTCCGGAGCAACTTTCGGTCGGCGAATTTATCGAACTCTGCCAAAAAATAGGAAACGATGGAATTCAAAATCAGTAAAGATTTAATCTCGCGCTTTGAGCAACTCATTGAAACACGACAAGATTCGGAACTCGAGTCGATTTTAAATGAATTGCACCATGCCGATATTGCCGAAATTCTCGACGAACTCGATTTTGAACAAGCCACCTATATTTTCCGCGTATTAGACTCGGAAAAAACGGCCGAAATCCTTCTTGAACTCGAAGACGATCTTCGGGAAAACATCCTCAACCGACTTTCGCCTAAGGAAATTGCCGAAGAGCTCGACGAACTCGAAACCAACGACGCCGCCGACATTATTGCCGAGCTTTCGCAAAGCAAAAAAGAAGAGGTAATTTCGGAGTTGCAAGACGTTGAGCACGCCAAAGACATTGTAGAACTGCTCCGTTACGACGAAAATACCGCCGGTGGTATTATGCACAAAGAGTTGGTGAAAGTCAACGAAAATTGGAATGTGCTTACTTGCGTGAAACAAATGCGCATTCAAGCTGAAAACATTTCGCGCGTACACTCGATTTATGTGGTTGATGACGAAGACCGTTTGAAAGGTCGCCTTTCCCTAAAAGATTTACTCACAACTTCAACTAAAACGCCGATCAGCGATGTGTATATCAGCAAATTAAATTTTGTGAAAGTGGATACGCCCGATGTTGAAGTGGCTCGTATCATGCAGAAGTACGACTTGGAAGCCATTCCGGTAATTGATGAATTGGGGCGCTTGGTGGGTCGGATTACCATCGACGACATCGTTGACGTTATTAAAGAAGAAGCCGACAAAGATTACCAGTTGGCAGCAGGTATCTCGCAAGACGTTGAAGCCGACGACAGCGTTTGGGAACTCACAAAAGCACGTTTGCCTTGGTTGGTTCTGGCGCTATTGGGAGGTTTTATTACAGTTCATGTTCTTGGTTTATTTGAAGATGCGATGGAAAAACACGGAACACTATTTTTCTTTACTCCTTTAATTGCCGCGATGGCCGGAAACGTTGGCGTACAATCGTCGGCTATTATCGTTCAAGGTTTGGCAAACGATACGTTGAGTGGTTCGTTGTTTAATCGGTTGCTTAAAGAAATTTCGTTGAGCTTACTTAACGGTTTAATTCTCGCGGGTGTTTTGCTGCTTGGAACACACTTTTTGCTTGGTGTCGACTCGGTTATCGGAATGATCGTTACCATTGCACTGGTTTCGGTAATCGTGATTGCTTCGTTAATTGGTACGTTTGTTCCGTTATTACTACATAAAATAAACATCGATCCGGCTTTGGCTACCGGTCCGTTTATTACCACGAGTAACGATATCTGTGGAATCATGATTTATTTCACGATTGCAAAATTGATACTTGGCTTCTGACGCTGAATCGATTACTTTTGGCGAAAACCCAAACGTATGAATATTTTAATTGTTGGCGGCGGAAATCTGGGTACAGCCATTGCCATAGGTTTGCGAAATGCCTATCCAACGCACACCATAACGGTTACACGCCGAGATATTGCTAAGATTTCGTATTTGCACGATCGCGGCATTGCAACATCTACAGATTCAAAACAATTTGCAACTACTGCCGATTTAATTATCTTTACCATAAAACCGCATCAGGCACAAGCGGTAATTGAAGATCTTTTGCCTTTTAAAGAAAATACAATTATTGCCAGTGCGGTAAGTGGCTTGACTTTAGAACGTTTGCAAGCGCTTACGCAGAATACAAAAAACGTGGTACGCATTATGCCGAATATAGCGGCGCAATTCAACGCTTCGGCAACTTGTATCGCGGCTGAAGAATCGGCTCATGAAGCTGCAAGTGTGGTAAGCGATTTATTTAGCGCCTTGGGAACGGCTCCGAAAATTGAGGAAAAATTAATGGATGCGGCTACAGTTTTGGGCGCTTGCGGTACCGCCTATGCGTTACGATACATTCGCGCATCGATGCAAGCCGGTATCGAAATAGGTTTCGACGCACAAACCGCTTTAGCTATTGCCGCACAAACGGTAAAAGGTGCAGCCGAGTTATTGATGCAAGAAAAAGTACATCCGGAACAGCTCATTGATCGCGTTACAACACCGCAAGGCTGTACGATTGTTGGCTTAAACGAAATGGAGCACGAAGGTTTTAGCTCGTCGTTGATTAAGGGAATCAAAACCTCGTTGAAACAGATTAAAGGGTAAAATACTCGTTACGGTAAGTGAAAAGATACGCTTAGTGGTGCAAACAACTGTTCAAATGACTTCCAACTTTGAGCAGCACAGTTTGCTAAAGGCAGAATTTTCTTGCTCATTTGGGCAGCTTTTCCGGCTTTCGGCTGTATCTTTTTATTCCGCGAAGCTCCAAAAAAAGATTCTGTGTTGATTTACAAATAAAATCTCAATTTTTTTATTTTTGTTGTCTAAGACGGTCCTTGAACTAGTCTCTATAGCGTGCTTAAACCACTTGTGTTTGCACGCTATTT